>CALLYL010000890.1 GCA_937859535.1 uncultured Myxococcales bacterium | reverse complement strand
GGCAACTGCCAGCACGACCAGCGCCACAGGATCCCCCAAGGCGGACACCAAGTCAGATCCCGCCGCAGGGAGCAAGGCCGACCCGGTCATCCCTGCGGAAACGAATTCTGCCGCTGGTAGCAGCGAACAGAAAGCAATGCGCGGGATGGTCGCAGAGGTCGCCAAGAACGGTCATCCACTCCTTGCGATGCGCCCGTTCGACGAAGAGATCATCCGTCTGTTTGAGCAGACGCCGTCTAGTGGCAAGGTCAAAGACGCCACCCCCGACCGTCCGTACAAGGTCAACCTGTACGCAGAAGGCGGCAAGCATGTCCGCGCCAAGGTGGACTTGAATCGCAACAACAAGTGGGATGAGAAGTGGTCCGTTGAAGAAAAAAACGGCGAGCGAATCTACAAGCGACAAGTCTCTCCCAGCGACGATGACACGAACTATCCAGACAAATTCAAGCTGCGGCACAAGATGTGGGAAAAGACCGAGCCATAATCGGCAGATGACTGGCTTTCACACACCCGCCTGACTCACGTTCCTCCCCAGGTTATACGATGTCTGTTAAAACGGACACCGTCTGCTACTTCTGGCAGTTACTCCCATCGGCTCCTCCCAGCACGCTATTCCCTGCCACCCCACCGTGATATTCTGTGCAGTGCGGATTTACTTACTCTCCATTTGAGGCTTACCCATGAACCAGCGTGTCTCTAGGCATTGGCGGCCTTGGTTCCTCGGACTGATCGCGGCCTTGGGAGTCGCTTGCGGCTCTGATACCACCAACACCGATGGCATGGTGGTTCCGGAGCCACCGCCTCCGGACAAGACAGCGAAGGTGGTGTTCTCGGAACTCATGTATCACCCGGTCGATGAAAATTCGTACGACGACAATCATGAATTCCTAGAGCTTTACAACCGGAGTGATGCAGCAGTCGATATCTCGGGATGGAAGCTCAGCGGCACCGTTTCGTTCACCTTTCCGATGGGCACCACGATCGCACCGCATGGATACGCCGTGCTCGCCAAGAACAAGACCGCACTGGCCAGCATCCCCAGTTACATGATTGGTGTCGCAGACATTGCCGGTGAATACACCGGAGACCTCGACAACGGTGGAGCGGTGGTAAACCTGCTCGATAGCCAGAGCGCGACCGTCGACTCGGTTGAGTATCATGTCGACTTCCCATGGTCCATAGGTGCCGATGCACTGGGAGCCGACGATGAGTGGTTGGGACTCCTTCCCACTCCGCTCACCTCTGCTCCACATAAGTACAAAGGTATCTCACTTCAGCGTGTAAACTACGACATTCCGTCCAGTGAGATATCCAACTGGATTCCCTCACCGCTCGACGGTGCCAGCCCCGGACGTGCCAACAGTCTGACTGGCGCTCCACCCACGATCGTACAGCGCAAGACCGTCACCCCATCGAGCGGGAACCTGCTGATTCGCTCTGCGGATACCGTGAAAATCAGCATCGTATTCTCGAACTTGGGCACATTTTCTAAGCCGCAGTTGCAGTGGTTCGTAGACGACGTCCAAATCACGGGAGAACCCATCACAACGGTGGATCTCACCAACAACAATGGCTTCTATGAAGCGACGCTGCCGAAGCAACCGAACAACTCTATCGTTCGCTATCGCGTCCTGGTCGATAAGGGTGCCGGGCAAGAGGTGATCTCGCCACGTCCCTCGGACCCCCTTGGCTGGTGGGCGTACTTCGTCACACCTCCGGTCAACACCTCTGCGCCGATCTACCATCTGTTTATCAAGAAGGAGAACTGGACGCAGATTTACGACAACGTCTTCTGGCCAACACCGGACGACAAGCGCGTCACTCCTGGCGGGACGAACACCAATCGCTGTCTCCTCCGTGACTCTTGGGATGCTCAAGTACCGGCCGTTTTCGTGGTGGGTGGAGTCGTCTACGACACGTTCGTGCGCTACGAAGGGAGTCGCTGGAATCGCACCAATGGCATCGGACTAGATGCCACCAAGACGACCATCAATCCGCTTCCGGTTCGACCCGTCACACCGACTGTGCTCAGTTGGAAAGTCGATTTTCCTGCCTACGCTCCGTTTGAGGGTAAGCGCCAGAAAATGGTGCTCAACAAGATGAATCAAGCGTGTCCTGGGCTCGACGATGCAGTGGGTGAACGGGTGTACGGCGATCCGGGGGTCAACGTCCCGGTACAGAAGACCAGATACTCACGCCTGCACATCAACGGTGGTTACTACCACTACATGCTCGATGGTTCATCGCCCGACGGTATACCACAGCTCTTGGGAAGTGAACGATCCCATGGCGATCCCATGGCGATCCAATGAATGCGCCGCTTCTGGTTACCGATCGAGGAGAAGGTCGAGCAGAAGGCCGATAAACGCGAAGGCGAGGAGAAGAAAAAGGATCACAAACAGGAAGCCAGAGTAGAACGCAGAGCGGTTCATCGCCCAACTCCGTGGGAAGCGTACTCAACAAATGAGTGGGGGTGGGTTGCACGGCGCCTTCGGGCAGTCAAGGGCAAGCTCGCTGCGCTCATCGCTTCACTGACGCTGCGCGACCCTGGACAGCCCTTCGCCACCGTGCCGCCTGGCCTTTAGG
>CALLYL010000889.1 GCA_937859535.1 uncultured Myxococcales bacterium | reverse complement strand
CCGTCCTTTTCCCCCGCCCCGCCACCCCTACCCAGATAGTCGACCCCTTTGGTCACGTTGGTTTCGAGTCCCTTTTCGCCCTGATTGTCTGAAAGACAATGACCGTCGAGAATTTCCGGATTCTCGGTCGCAACGGAAGTGTGCGGGAAGACCCTCTGCACCGTAGCTGTCCTGGTTAAGTGACTGCCTTCCGCACCGTGCAGTCACAGGTAGGTGCCACACCGTATTCAGTCTGCGGATTCTTGGCTCGCTCTGGGCTTACGCTGGGTCTATGGTATCGGTTGGCAGCTCACGAGAACCGATACAGAGAACCTCCCACACCGTCAGGATGATCTATGTGGAATGAACGCTACGCAGAGTCTGGCTACGCCTATGGAACCGAACCCAACGAACACCTCGCGGAGTTCATGAACCTTCTTCCCAAAGGACCGATTCTATCGCTTGCCGAAGGCGAAGGACGCAACGCAGTGGCACTGGCGCGAGCTGGCTATGATGTACTCGGAGTGGATCAGTCCAGCGTCGGTCTGGAAAAGGCGCAGCGGCTTGCGCAGCAGTACGGAGTCTCGATCCGAACGGAGTGTGCGGACCTATCGAACTACGTCATTGTTCCGGGAGCATGGTCAGGGATCATCTCCATATTCTGTCATCTTCCCTCAGAACTGCGTCGTACAGTGTTCGCGGCGTGCGTGGCCGGACTTACGCCCGGTGGGGTGTTCATCCTTGAGTCCTATACTCCTGCTCAGCTTGAGCTGAAGACCGGAGGCCCGCAGAGTCCCGATCTACTGATGACGCTGGACGCCTTACGGCAGGAGCTGCGCGGACTCGACTTGCTGGTTGCGCGTGAGCGTCAGCGGGTCATTCAGGAAGGCAAGTACCACAACGGGCTCAGCTCAGTGGTTCAGGTCGTTGGAAGAAAGCCGCTGTAGCATCCCACACCGCACTGTATCCGGCGCGTGTGGCATAATACTTGCTTATATTAGGCTTTGAGAGCGCCTGATATGAATACCGTCCTGCCAATCGTACGTGTCGGCGGGTTGTTTCCGATTCCACGCGGATTGGCGTGTGCAGGCAACCCAGTCAGCGCTCCAAAGCTGAAACATCCTGAAACAAAGTGTTACAACTGAAACATCGAGCGACTCCCAAGCCCTACCTTGCAACGGGAACCGTCCGGTGTCCTTGCTCCCAAAACACAAGAATCGGAATCCACAGGAGATCCTCATGGGCCGTAAGCGAATCGTGATTGTGGGAACCAGCTTTGCGGGCTACACCGCCGCGCTAGAACTGAAGGAACTGGTCGGGGATAACCATGACATCATCGTCATCGCCAACACCCATACCTTTCTCTTCTTTCCGTCGCTGATTTGGTATCCCTTCGGACTCCGAGAGGAAAAGGACATCACCTTTGATGTTCGTCCAATCTACAAGAGTCACGGGATCGAGTTCCTAGAGCAAGAGGTCAGCGGATTCCTACCGGCAGAGAACAGAGTCCTCCTGAAAGATGGCGAGCCGGTATCCTATGATTATCTGTTGATCGGAACTGGCCCCAAGGTCGACTACGACTATATTCCGGGTCTGCGAGAGCACTCCCATTCGATCGTAGGACTGGCGGTAGCAGAGCGCACCAGGCAGGCCTGGACGAGGTTCCTGGAAAATCCCGGTCCGGTGGTGATTGCGTCCGCACAAGGAGCCGCCTGCTTCGGCGCTGCGTACGAGTTCCTGTTCAATGTTCGCTATCAGCTCGCCAAGCACAAACTGCAAGAGAAAGCGTCGCTTACGTACCTGACCGCAGAGCCCTTCGCGGCACACTTCGGAATCGGTGGCTTTGGGAATGCACAGAAGATGTGTGAGTGGATGTTTTCCCACTATCACATCGGGACACATCTGAACGCTTCGATCAAAGAGGTGAAGGCGGATGGAGTGCTCCTGGAGAGTGGCGAGTTTTATCCGTCTGCGTTTACCATGGTGATGCCGCGCTTTTTGGGCGTCGATGCGGTCCGGAATACGCCCGGACTCGCCAACGCAAACGGATTCCTAGAGGTGGATGATTCCTATCAGCATCCGCAGTATCCGAACCTCTATGCGGCGGGTGTTGCGGTGCATGTCAAACCACCGGGACAGACTCCGGTTCCGTGCGGCGTTCCCAAGACCGGCTATCCGACCGAACAGATGGCCAAGACCGCTGTTCGCAACATTGTTGCGGACATCAAAGGACTCCCAAAGCAGCACGCCAAGTTCGATGACATGTCCGCGTACTGCATCATGGACACCGGCAACATGGGAATGGTCATTGTCGGCGATCACATGCTGAGCCCGCGTGAGCACGAGTTCATCATTCCCGGTCCAGAAGCACACTGGGCCAAGGTCGCGTTCGAGAAATACTTCCTGTGGTCACGCCGTCACGCCCACGTCTAGGAGAGTGTCATGAGTGAGGTTGTCTCATCGTTTGGAATCGAGATTGAGCAGGTCAGTGGCTATGAGTTCCGCGTCAAGTTCGACAAGCCACAGCATCCATCCTTGCTAATGGATGAGCCGGGGCCTCTCGGCAAAGACTCTGCTCCGAACCCGTCGCGAATCTTGGCAGCAGCCATTGGCGACTGTCTTTCGGCCAGTCTGATGTTCTGTCTGTCACGAAGTGGTGCCAAGGTCTCTGATCTAAAAACAGAGGTGTCTGTGGATCTGGTCCGCAATGAACAGAAGCGGCTACGGATCGGCAAGATCGATGTCAAGCTGCGGCCTCGCCTCGACGGTGATTCAGCGGCACTCACCAAGTGTCTGAGCACCTTCGAGGACTTTTGTGTCGTCACCCAGAGCGTGCGACAAGGACTGCCGGTAAGCGTCTCAGTGGAACCGCAGGAGTAGCCCTAGACACGCAGCGACTCTGCACTGGTGGTGCTGCACCCAGTTCCCGGCCCTTCTCCGTCAACAACCGGAAGTGATTTTCACCTTATCGACGAGCGTGATCTGATCGCCCTTGATGTACGAGCGCCCGAGGATGGTGCAGGCATCGCCGTTGTTGCGACTGCATAACACCGTCAGCAGCTTGACCATCTGTTCACAGCTTGGGCGCTGTCCGGCATCGCAAGACTTGTCGAGCAGCAGCAGCCCACCGTTGCGATCCAACGGAATGCCCTCGGCGTTGATCATCATGACCCCGAGGTTGTGGCAGCCGCGCATGTCGCCTTTTTGACAGGCAAAGCGATAACTGGCGGCGGCTTTTTCTTTGTTGATCTCGGCACCATCGCCTTTGTCGAAGCGCTCTCCGACGGCAAAGCAGGCGCGGGCATCGTTCTGTTGTTCGCACGCGTTGATGAGCACGGCAATCTCACTGCCCGCCGGTGCACTCAGCAAACGCGGCTTGCCGCCGAGTCGCTTCCACAGCGCACAGGCACCCTCGTCTTTCTGCTCGCAGCCCCACTTTGCGTACGCGAACGCGAGGTCGCCGTTCTTGATGCCGATGGTGCCTTCGACATAGCTCTCGGCGGTCTTGACGCAAGCTGTCCCGTGGCCCAGCTCGCACGCACGCCGCCACAATTCAACGCCGCGCAGCTTGTCCGGCTCGCCGCCCTCCCCTTTACCGACCATCAAGCCGAGCTGATAGCAGCTTGCCGCGCTGTCTTTCTTGCAGCCTGATTCGAAGGCTCGCCGCGCCTGTTTGTAGTCGAGGTCGACGTGTCCGCCGCTCGGGTCTTTGCCCTCGTACAGCGCGGTGCCAAGCGAACGGCACGAAACTCCGCTGCCTTGTACACAGCCGCGCTCGAGGTTGCGCAGGCTCGACGGAATCGCCCCACAGCCAGCCAACCCCAGGACTGCGAGCGCGACCGTGGCCGCCGCTCGACTTGCCACCGCCCCTCCGCGCAGCCAAGCGATCGCGGTTCCCATAACGTACTAGGTTAGCAAGTTGTCCGAGCCGCGGGCAGCACCAATCCTACCGGGCACGCTATGATGAAATCCGTGGGATCTGTGAGATCGTCCGGGTCAACTCGCAGCAGGCTGGGCGCGCTCTTGGTAAGCGTGGCACTCGGCGTGACGTCTCCGCTCCTTCCAGCGACGGCAGCCGGAACTGTGAAAAAGGGCGGGAAACTGCTCAAAAAGGAAGCGGTCTTCGCCAAGGCCGCGCCCGCGACGGTGCTGATCATCATTCCCGGTCAGGGCAAAGGCAGCATCGGCAGCGGCGTCATCATCGAACCAAGCGGACTCATCCTCACTAACGCGCACGTCGTCGAGTCTTCTCCAGAAAACGTCCAAGTCTTCCTGTTTAACCCCAAAGAAAAGACCCTCGCGTCGACCATCCAAGACTACGTAAAGACGCACTCGCCGCTCATCGGTAAAGTGGTACGACGCGATTCGCGCAGCGATCTGGCCCTGGTGCGATTGCCAACGCAAGCGGCAGGCTACCCGACGATCGAACTTGGGGAAAATGACTCGCTCCAGATCGGTCAAGACGTGGTCGCCATCGGCAGTCCGCTTGGGCTGACCTGGACGTTTACCACTGGCACCGTCTCCGCGCTGCGCAATGACAAGATTCAAACGGAGACCCCACTGAACCACGGCAACTCGGGCGGACCCCTGCTCGATCTGCGGGCGCGACTGGTCGGCATCAACACGTCCATCCGCCGCGACTCCCAAGGTCCGGTGTTCGGCTTTGCGATCCCGGTCGCCATCGCGCAAGAGTTTGTCCACAAGTGGAAGACGCGTCCCGAGCCCGATCTCGCGTCGGGTCCGCCGGCGCTTCGGCTGTCGAAAAACCCCATGCCGCTGCTCGCGATCGTGATGCGTCAGGACATCGAAAAGCTGCGTCGGCTTAACAAAGAGCGCTCGAACCGGCAGGCCGAGACGGCTGTACAGAGCGATCTTGGCGAGGTGGAGAGTTTAAGCGAACGCATCCTCTCCGAGGATCTGACGGTGGGGCAGCTCATCCCGCGCTTCCTCGTCCAGCTTGGCAACATCTCCCAGCACAACCGAGGAGCCCACGACGCCGCCGAGCTGCCGGTGCAGCTTCAGGTCGAAAAGGCCGTCGAGCATCTGAAACAAATTGCCGAGGAAGCCAAGTAGTACGGTCCGATGCCAGCGCCGGACCTGACCCATCGTTAGCCGAAGATTTGACCGAGAAAGTCGAGCAGGGTTTCGCCCGAAGCAGGCTGACTGCGGAACGCCACGTAGCCGTCGGGACGGATCAGGTAGAGACACTCGCTGCGCGCCCCAAATGCGCGATGCAGTTCCCCGCGAGGATCGAGGACGAGCGAACCATTCCAGTCCATTAGCGCCTCGGGCCGCTCCAAGCTAGGGACGATGATATGACAAACAAAGCGGTCCCCGTAGAGCGGCGAGAGCGAGTCGGCAATCCGGGTCAGGTTTCGATATCCCTCGGGAGTGGCGGCGGCCCCGTCGAACAACAGAACATGGTGCTGACCGCCGTGGAGGAGCGGCAGCAGGCGACGATCATCGACCCGTTCGCTGACGAAATGCACGTCGGGGACACGAGCACCTGGTGCCGGCCCATCGCCAAACACGAAGTAATCACGCAGTCCCGGGGACTCGTGGCCATCATCGCCACTTCGATTCCAGGGCGTCGATTGAACCTGACCAACAATCGGACTCTTGTGATACGCCACGTCGAGTTCCGACAGCGACCGCGACGCCGCCCGCTGCACCATCGATAGGCTCGAAACAAACCGCATCGCGCCGTTGCGTAGGTGTTGGGCCCAGTCGCTCGATAGCTTGAGCAGCACACCGAGCCCTTTGGTCGCCGAGTCCGTACTGCGCAGAACCGTCGCCGCCACCGGATGCCGTTCCTCATGATACGAGTCGAGAAACGCGTCTTTGGCGATGCCGTGATGGACGAGCCCCAGCTTCCAGCCGAGGTTGTACGCATCCTGCACACCAGTATTCAGTCCCTGTCCGCCCACCGGGCTATGAATGTGGGCCGCATCACCGCACAGCAGCGCCCGTCCCGATCGATAGCGCTCGACCTGGCGACAATGAATCGTGAACTGCACCATCCAGTGTGGGTCACTGACGCGGCAGCCGGTCGGTCCACGCTCATCCATCAGCTTCTGAAAATTCGCCAGCGTTGGCTCTTCTGGCGCGTCAAAGGCAATGAGTCGATACCGTCGCTCTCCCGGCAGTGGAAACGCGGCCAGCGGCCCTTGTGCAGACAGAAACACCACCGCTTCATCCGTGGGCTGCGCGATCGACCAGTCAATCCGCACATCGGCTTGGGTCAGCCGCCACTCGTAGGTGTCGCCGATGAACGGCAGTCCGAGTCCCTTGCGAACCGTGCTGTGCGCACCATCGCAGCCGATCAGATAGCGGGCCATCACCGTCTCGGTCCGATCACCCTCGTGACTCAGCGAGCAGACCACATGGTCGTCCTTTTGCTCGAACGAGTTGAGATGCACGCGGCGCTCGATGACGCCCCCCACGCTGGCCAAATGCTCAGCCAGCAACAGTTCCAGGTCTCGCTGCGACAGGTTAAGCATGTACGGATACGCCGTGTCGTGCTCACCCACCGCCACGTGGACAATTCGCTGCCAGTCGCGAGTACACAAGTTCAGCGCTCGTGCTGGTCGCGCCTGCTCGCAGATCCGGGTTGCCAGCCCCAGATCCTCGAACAGCTCGAGCGTCCGCGAATGAAGGATCTGCGCCTTCGAATACAACGTCGGCGCGTCCGCCTGCTCAATCAACCGAAACGGCACCTTGTGGCGCGACAGCTCGCACGCCAAGGTCAGCCCGACCGGACCGGCACCGACAATCAGCACCGGCAACAGCGGTTCCGTAGACATATCCCGTCCCCCCGAAATGGACGATGTGTTGCGCTGGACCTAGAAACGACCCGATGCCGCCAGACCGCCGCCGCCACCTGGCATGGTCACCGGCGTGATGCTCAGCGATGACATCGCCTGGTTATCAGTGACCGGTACGCGACTTCCCGTGAGAGCACCGGCGATGGTCAGTGCCAGACCCGTTCCTTGGATAAGTCCCGACATGACCGTTGGGATTCCCACGAGCACGCCCCAGCCCGCGTAGTGAGGATTGGAGTTTAGATAGCTCAGCTCAATCCACGGACCGAGCACCGGAATGTATAGCGGCCAATACGTCCCATGAGTGGTTGTGCTCGACGAAGAAAGACTGGTACTGGCGTTGTCCGCCGCGTTCCACAGCGCCGTCGGTAGCGCCGTAAACAGATAGCTACCGCCCAAGATCGAGATACCGGCAATCAGCATCCCCTTGTTCGGACGTCGGTACTCATAGCGCACCGGCGGTGGCGGTGGCATCGGCTGACCGTAGGGCTGCGGCGCATACCCCTGCGGCGGATACGGCTGCCCAGCATAGCCTTGCGGAGGCGGTGCGTAGTTTGGCTGCGGTGCATAGCCCTGCGGAGGCGGCGCGTAGTTTGGCTGACCTCCGGGATAGACGACTGTTCCCGGTGGCGCGTAGTAAGGCTGAGGAGCAACCGGCGCACCGGGTTGAATCGGCGGCGGCGCATTCACGATGCGCGGCGGAACCGGAGCGGGAGAGACAACCACCGTCTGGGCGGCAGCGTCTCCCACTACGCCAGCCAACAGCGAGGCAGCGACAAGGCCAGACAACAAGACCTTCGGTTGATACATCATGTTTAAAACCCCTTCCTGCTACCCAGGATGACCCCATGCGCCGACGGAATCAAGTTACGTCGTCGCTCTCTCGTGGTTCTCAATGTTTGCTCACCGCCACGCGTTGCCTCCCTGCCCAGCATCAAGCAATCGACGGCTTTTGTTTGTCGATTTTTTGTGTGATCTTCATAACATGCCGGTTTCTAGCGGAGCGCGAATCTTGGGCCCCTACCAGGCACGCGATAAGTGGCGACTGGTCATCATTGACGGCCCCAGCCGAAAAAGCCTGGTCTTTGGTAGCGTCGAGCAAGCCGAAGCCGCACGGTCCTCGATCGGTGAACAGCTCAAGCAGCACGTCATCCTCGTTGGTGAGGCACTGGAGCAGTTTACTGCCGACAAGCTACGCAAGGGCTGCAAGCCGCAGTCGGCGCAGGCCGTCTTCGATCGCTTGAGTGGAATCTTGCCGACCCACAAGCCACTCGCCAGCATCACCCCAACTGAGGCGCAGCAACTCTACGAGTCGTTGGGTGAACGCTTTGCGGCAGCGACCCATCATGCGGCCCTCAAGCGTGCCAAAGAGCTGTACCGCTGGGCGATCGAACACAACCTCGTCCACCAAAACCCGTTTGCGCTGGTGAAACCGGTCGGCAAACCACGACGCGGCAAGCCTCAGCTCTCGCTCGACGAAGCCCGCAAGCTGAGCCAGACCCTCATCACCGATGCGCGACAAGGCGATGAGCTTGCGGCAGCGCTGTTGTTGCAGGTTCTTCTCGGGCTGCGTACAAGCGAAGTGCTGCGCAGACGGGTGCGCGATCTCGATGACGGCGGACGAGTGCTGGTGATTCCATCGGGGAAAACCGAAAACGCTCGGCGGCGACTCGAGGTGCCCGAATCCCTTTCCGACCTACTCCGGCACCTGGTGGTGGGAAAGCCTGCCGATTCGTATGTCTTCGGTGGCGAGAACGGTCACAGCCAAGCGTGGATGTGGAAAGGACTACGACGCTACTGCGAAAAGCTCGACCTGCCCCTCGTCTGTCCCCACAGCTTGCGTGGTTTACACTCATCGCTGGCGGTAGAAGCGGGTCGGACGAGCCAAGAGATCGCCGCTCAGCTCGGTCACGGCAGCTTTGGAGTCACCGCCCTCCACTATGTCCGCCCCGGGGCGATCGAAAATACGCGCATTCGCAAAGTAAGTGGTCTGCTCACGCAAGCGCCGCACGGCACGAACCCAAATGAGGGAACACCGACGCTGAAAGAATCTGTACTGGCCCAACTGGCGGCGCTGTCAGAGGCCGAGCTCGTGAAGCTGCTCGCAGTGCTGCCGCAGCTTGGCAAAACGTAACGACGGTTCTCGTGGAGACTATGGCTTCGGTGCGGCCGCTGGCTTCGACGGTGGCGGTGGGGTCAACGTGCGGTTGAGGTCACGAACCGTAGTCTTTGGCGGCTCGGCCACCTTGGGCTTACCCCAATCGAGAACCTTGACGCCGCTAAACTCACCCGGATTGCCGGCGCTGCTGCCGGTGGAGACGCTGGTCCGGCTCGGAGGATTGTCACCGGGCTGACCACCCGTAAGCGGCATTTTTTCCCGCGCCGCCGGGTTCTTCGGTAGCTCCGCGCCAGGTAGACCGGCCCGCACCGTCCCGGCTGCCGCCGTTGCCGACGGATCTCCTTTGCGGCGCCGCTGCGCTGGCTCTGAACCATCACTTGCCGAGCCACTCGCCGTCTGACGTTGAGCCACGCCAGAGCCCGTAGCGGGCCTGCCGGTCGCATCCTGAGCCACGGCTTGATTCCGCCGCTGCAGTTCCCGCCGAGCCACCATCACGTCGTATTCGTAGGAATGCAGTCCGGCCCGCAGATCGCGCACCGGCTCGGTTTCACGAAGCGCGCTGTACTGCGGCACCCCGCTCAACGCCACATAGTCGAGCCGCTTGGCCTGAAATTCATTTTCTCGGACCACCACATACGCCGAATCACTCGGGGTCACGTCCGGCAGATTGAAGCGCGGAAACGACTTGGCGGCGGGCAGCTTGAGCGAAACCTTGGGCCCTTGATGCGGCAGCGGACGCCACGCAACGACCTTTTCACCGACGCGAAAATCGACCCACGCCGGTCCCCAATCTCCACCGGGAATCCACGCCCACGCACAGTTTTGCAGGCCTGCCTCGACCCAGCGACCGTAGTGATCCGTCACCCAGCTCATCTTCAAGTCGCTGGTGAAGGTCCAGCCGTACTCGGTCATCACCCAGTGGCCCCGACGGTACGGCTGAAAGTCTGCTCCGACCACATCGGGATGCGGACAAAACGCCGTGCCATATCGGTCCGTCTCGATAAACGTACCTTGCTCACGAAGCACGTCGTAGAAGGCTTCGAGTGGCACATGCTGCGACGGAGTTGGCACTTCCTCATCCGCGATCGCGACCTGCCCGACCGAGCCCATCGTCAGCACGCACAGCGCCCGTCCGAAAAGCTGGGCGAGTCCCTTTCGCACACCGGCCGTTTGAATCGCACGCTGCATGTTGTGTCTATGATGCCCGGAAAACTGCGACCCTTCCACCCCTTGCCAACCCCCAACTCCGCCCAACGTACCAAACCGGTCAATACATGAGCAGTCGGTGCTGATGCTGACGCTCCCAGCGGTGGGCTCGCTCGTACTCGTCGAACAAGCGCTCCTCGGCAAGAAACGACGGAGGATGATAACAGCGACGGCCTCCCAGTTCGGGAATGCCGTGCTTTTGGTGCAGCATCTCGTGGTAGACGATCCAGGCGAGGTAATAAAGCGGCACGTCGGGACGATCGAGCGTGGGATGAATGCGAATCAGCCGATCTTCCACCGAGTACGAGCCCATCGTCAGCGTCTTGTGCGGTCGTGCCGGCAGGCTCTGCCTTTTGCGCCGACCCCAGGTGATCTTGGCGTCGATGGTGCCGGCGAAATAACCTGCGTTGATCTCGTCGAAGATCGCCTTTAGGTCGTGGTGCTGTCCACCCGGTCTCTCGATGATACGGGGTCGTCGTAGCGAGACATCCCGGACCGGCTTGAGTGCCGCCGACCGCTCGGCAATGAAGGCATCCAGGGTGGCCGAAGCTTCCGCTTCCGGATGAATGACGTAGCGACCGAGCGCGGCCACCACCTGTGCCGAGGCAGCGACAAACATGTGATGCAGCCGCAGCCGATAGCGCCCCGGCTCTCGTCTCACCGACAGCATCGTCGAGTGGTTATTGGTCAGCCGAATATCGAGCGTCGCCGTCTCATTCGACAGCACCCCGATCTGTCGACTCAGCCGTCGCTGCAAGCGTTTGGCCGCGCTCGGCAGACCGATCGGCTTGGGCGAAGACAAAGACATGCAGCCGTTTCTACTTGGCCGGCGACGGAAGTCAAAAATTGCGCATGCCATCGACGGACTGTCTGTCGCGACGTAGTCAACCCTGGCAAAATACTGCGATGGCTCGAATTAGGCATGGCCAATGTGTATTTGAACTACAGGGAGAAACCGTCCTAGAAAAGCTGCTGGCAGAGGGAGTCCCCGTCCCGAACTCCTGCCGCAGCGGAGTCTGTCAGTCGTGCCTGCTGCGAGCGACCGAAGGCACGCCACCGCCCAACGCGCAGCAGGGACTAAAGGACTCGTGGCGCGCACGAGGCTACTTTCTGTCGTGCGTGGCCAAGCCGGCCGAGGATCTAACGGTGACGATGGATGACAGCGACTCGCTGCTGGTTCCGGTCGTGCTGATTGAAAGGAAGTGGCTTTCATCGACGGTGCTGAGGCTTCGATATATGAGCGAAGTGCCGTTTCCCTATCAACCCGGTCAATACGTCAATTTGCTTGGCGGTGGACTGACTCGTTCGTATTCGCTCGCGTCGGTGCCCAGCCTCGATCCGTTTCTGGAACTCCACGTGCGCATCCTTCCTGACGGGCGAATGTCCTCGTGGCTACGCGAGGTTGAAGTTGGTTCCACGGCCCAGTTGCGCGGTCCTGCCGGCGAGTGCTTTTATGTCTCAGGGCGACCCACTCAGCCGCTGCTGCTCTGTGGGGTTGGCACCGGACTGGCACCTCTGTTCGGTGTGGTCCGCGAGGCACTCCAGCAACACCACAGCGGACCGATCTCGCTGCTCCACGGGGCGAGATTCCCGAGCGGGTTGTATCTCCGCGATGAGCTTGCGGCACTGGCGACCCAACACCCCAACCTGACCTACGTTCCGGTCGTGCTCGGCGAGGATCCGCCTGGGATGGTGTCTTATCCGATGGCAGGTACGACCGGCTGTGTGGTATCGCCGCTGGACGAAGTGATCCGCACGCGCTTTGCCAAGCTCGGTGGTTATCGCGTCTTTTTGTGTGGTGATGCCGGGCTCGTCAACGCGCTGCGCAAGCAGGTGTTTCTGCAAGGCTGTAGTCGGCGAGAAATCTTGGCCGACCCATTTGTGATGGCTGCTCCGACGAAGAATTCGTAGTCGCGGCACGAGACCTCTCGCGCAGCAGATTCCGCCGGGACGGACGCGAGCCCAACCGACGCTGGGCTCTGCGGGGAACTACTTCACGTTGGCGCGGGTCTTGAGGTACTTGGCGGCGGACTCACCAAGGATCTTGCCGCACTCGTTCAGACGCTCGGTGACGCTGACGTTGACCGGCACGCCCATGATGTTGCCGGTGGCGTACTTGACGGAGGTGGCAACCTCATCGACCACCGCGCCCTGGGCATCGACGATGCGGAGGGTCATGCGGACCTCGGACGGAATGTTGACGACGGCGGCCCACACGCCCGGCTCGATGTAGCTGACCATCGGCTTGACCGAGTACGGACCTGGAGCAGCAGCCGGACCCACCGAAACGGTCAGACCCTTCGATTCCTTGACCAAGGTGTCGGCAAACGCCTGGTTGAGCTTGCCCAGATCGGTACGCCAAGCTTCGACCTGCTCGGGCTTCTTCTCCGCGAGGTAGTCCGATTCAGCCTTGCCACCAACCTTCAGTCCCTCATAAGCGATCGGCTCAACGGCAAACGCCGACTGCGCGTTGAACGGGCTCGGGGCCGCCTGCTTCACAATCGTCCACGCCGGACCACAGCCGCCCGCCGTCATTGCGCCCAGAAGCAGGGCCGCCGAGACACTCGCTGCACGAAAAAAGCTCTTCACCTTGCTGCTCATGACCATTCCTTCGTTGTGGTTGAGGTGACCGCACCGGCCGTTCCATACCAGCCCATCCGGCCACAGATTACCGAACATCAAACGCGATGGCGGTCTCGATCGTCAAGCATGTCGCGAAGATACAGGACTGTTTGAACAATTGCTCCAGCGACGAAAATGGCGAAGTCTGAAAACAGGCTTCACAAGGCCAAGCGCACCGATCAAAGATGGGGACCATGAGCCAACTGGACGGTGACAAGCAGGAAGATCTTGCGAACTTGCCCGGGGTCGGTAGCGCGTTTGGCTACGATCCGGGTGCTGAGCTGAAAAAGAAAGGGCTACCGTGGCCTGCGTACCTCGCAATTGGAATTGCGGTGGTGGCGGTCCTCGGCTTTCTCGCCTTTCGTAGCCAAAAGAAGCGGGAGGAACGCAAAGTACACGTCGCGTTTCTAGAACAGCTTCAGGATTATGAAAAGAACACGGTCAACGCGTTCTGGCGCTGCCTGTTCGGCAAAGAAGGCGACGGTCGACGGTTCAACCAGCCCGAGCAGCTCAACGGTCAGCTCGAGGCCGCTTTGTATGCCGATCCGAAGAATTTCCCCGAAAAAGTCGCCAACGAGTGCGTCAAAAAGGCGCTCGATGCTTCGCGCAAAATTCGCGACTTTTCGCCGCCCGCCCCGGCACCGTATGAGTCGGCGCTCGATGAGTACGGCAAAGCGCTCGCCGGTCTGGCCAACACCCTCAACACCTGGGCCGAGGGTGCCGGCAAGCGCGTCGAGACCAAGCAGCGCGAAAACAAGATCACCTCGTCGGGCGATACCTGGAGCACCACCGACAACCCGAACAAGGCCGATCCCGCCGCGTGGCAGTACGACAAGTTCATCCACTGTGCGGTCCCCAATCTCGACAAGATGAAGGACGGTCAGGAATTGCTCGAGTTCCTCGCCAGCAAGTGCACCGAGAACAAGGCCAAGGGCTGGAAGACCGACACCGAGTTCCTCGCCAAGGTCCGTGATACCTGCATCGCCGAGGCGCAGGAAATTCCGACCAAGACCCCAGCGACGTTCAAGGCGACCTTCACCAAGTTCAGCCCCGACTTCGATCGTCTGAGCCAGGCCTGGGGCACCTGCCTGCGCAAGATGACCAAAGAGTCGAAGAAGGACGACCTCGAGCAGTTCGACAAAGCGTGGGTCGATTCGGTGAACGCCTCGACCAAGATCCGCAAGATCGCCAAAGAGAACCTGCCCGACGAATAGCAAGCGCCCAGCCCGCTGGCTGTACCGCCCGCCCCTCCTCCCAATCGCGTCTTCGGACGCTCCCCATTGCCAAGCGCGAGTCGTGAAGGCACCATCTTGCCGCTTGGCACGACTACGGACTCCCATCTGGCTCCCGACCGAGCCTGTCTTCCCGCCGGTCAGTCTGGCAAACCGAGATGGCCTGCTTGCCGTCGGTGGTGATCTTTCGCTCGAGCGACTGCTGATCGCCTATGCATCAGGGATCTTTCCGTGGCCGAGCGAGGGCATGCCGCTCCTATGGTTCGCACCGCATCAACGCGCCGTCATCCGTCCCGACTCACTTCACGTCGGACGCAGCCTGCGCAAGGTCGTTGTGCGTGGCCCGTATCAGGTGAAAATCGACACAGTCTTTCCGCAGGTGATCGCCGCTTGCTCCAAGATTCCTCGTCGCCACGAGTCGGGAACCTGGATTTTGCCCGATATGATCGAAGCCTACATCGCCCTCCACGAAGCCGGTTTTGCCCACTCGGTCGAGACGTTCCTCGATGGCGAGCTGGTCGGCGGACTCTACGGGGTGTCGCTCGGTGGAATGTTTTTCGGCGAATCGATGTTTGCCAAGACGGACGACGCCAGCAAGGTCGCGATGGTTCGGCTGTGTGAGCAATTGGCCGCGTGGGGCTTTGATCTCGTGGACGGGCAGGTGATGAACGCCCACCTGGAACGGCTCGGATTTGCGCTCATCCCGCGCAGCGACTACATGGCCACGTTGATGCGCTCGCTCGAAACACCGACGAGACGGGGGAAGTGGTCGATGGAGTCTATGACTTAGCGGTCAGGGAACAGCAATGGGAGGGAATGAACGACGAGCCGTTGTCACTTGGTCATGATGCCAAGCGTCTTCACCCCAGCGCCACGACAGATGTCCATGGCCTTGACGACGTCACCGTAGGGAGCAGCATCGTCGGGATTGAAGAAGATGATCTTTTTGGCTCGATTCTGAAGCAGCGTACGCACTTTATCGGCCAGTCCGTCGATCGGGATCGCCTCGCCATTGATCGCAACACGTCCGTCTTCCGCTACCGTGGCCACGAGCTGATCCGACGATGGCGGTGGCTCGTTCATGCTGGCCGGTGCCTTGGGCGGAACGTCGACCGACGTCTGGTTCAAGAGCTTCGGCACCATGACCATAAATACGATCAGGAGCACCAGCACGACGTCAATGAGCGGAGTGACGTTGATGTCAGAGCGCGGGCCTTTGCCGCCTGCTGCAAATGACATGGCTAATTCGCCTCCTTGTACTCTTCGGAGCCAAGGTGAACCTGCGGCACGCCGGTGGCGTTGACCAGCTCCATGGCGTGACGCACCGCACCGTAAGAAGCACGGCGATCCCCTTTGATGTGGACCTCACGACCGCCAGAGCCCTTGCGCATTTCCTTCTGCACAAGGTCTCCCAGCGTCTCGTCCGTTGCGGGATCTGAGCCCACGAACATCCGGGACTGAGCGCACTCCCAGTGGATCGCGCCCATTTTTCCGCCTTCACAAGTGATCGACACGACGATTTGCTCGCCGGAGTCGTTCTTCTTGTCGTGATGGCGAGTCACCGGCTGCTCAACGGGCATACCTCGGGTGATCATCGGCGTGACGACCATGAAGATGATGAGGAGCACCAGCACGACGTCGACCAATGGGGTCACGTTGATCTCGGATCGGATCGATGCGTTTTTTACAGCATGTCGACCATGCCGCTTGTGCTTCCGCGGGGGCAACCGAGGAGGATTTTTGAGCAGTTCATCCAAGTCGGACATCGTTGGTCCTTCGTCCATGAGCCGGCGGAACACCGCACGGGTACTGCTAGGCGGCTCGGCGCCCCTCGCGCAGGATGAACGACACCAGCTCACTGCTCGTTTCGTTCATGTCCACGACGAACTCGTCAATGGCGTTGGTGAAGAAGTTGAACACCATAACCGCCGGAATTGCGACCAAAAGACCGAATGCCGTGGTGACGAGTGCTTCACCGATACCACCAGCCACAGCCGCAATACCACCGGCCCCCTTCGTCGACATGGTTGCAAAGACGGTGATGATACCGATAACGGTTCCAAGTAGACCAACGAACGGAGCCGCAGAAGCGATGGTGGCCAGACCGCCAAGTCCCTTCTTCAGATCCGCAACTTCACGCTCTTTGACACGATCGATGGCACGGTTTACGGCGTCGAGCAGATCAAAATCCCCGATCTCGTCAGGACCAATCGCTTTGAGGGCTTGCAGACCATCGATGTACTCGTGGAGAGCTGACTCGATCACGATCGCAATCGGACCTTGTGGCTTGACCTGGGCGAGGCTGAGTGCGCCCTTGATGTCACGATCCGCCAGCTTCTTCTGGAGAGCGAAGACAAACTGCAGCGACCGCTGCTTCGCACGAGAGAAGGTAATCCAGCGCTCGATGCTTACCGCCAACATGTAGATCCCCATGATGGCGAGCACGATGATGACGGATTTACCGGCGACGGACGTCGAGTCCCATATCGCCTTCGGGCTAAAACTAATTCCTTGTTCCATGTTGTTCCTCGTTTCCCGGGGTAACTTAGCTAGGTCGCGGCACGCTTACTCGAACACGAACTGTAGGTTCTGAATGAAGCAGACCGGAATCTGTTGTGGCTTATAACGCCAGGTTCGCAGCACCTCGACGATCGAGTCGTCCGCACCAGCGATGCTGGTCACGACATCGACGTCCGAGATCGAGCCATCGAGGCCAATGCACATCTTATAAGCCCCCATGACCATACCGCTGCCTCGGCGCTGTGCCTTCACGACCGCAGGAAGGTGAGGATCTTCACCCGATAGCTTCTCGCTGCGGATGCGGATGGCTGGAACCACCTTTGGCTTGGGTGGCGGCTTCGGCTCTTCCTTCGGCGGTGGCGGCGGCGGTGCCCCAACGACTCCACCCGCAACACCACCTTCCACACCACCAGGCACGCCATCCGAACCCCCACCAGTGTCCTTCTCCTCGGGAGGATCGGGCTCTAGCTTGGGCTGGATAAACTTCGGCACCTCCGTCGGCTGAACGACTGGTTTGACCACCTTGGGCGGCGTCTTCGGCTTGCTCGACGACTTCGGTGGCGGTGGCGGCGGCGGCGGCGGCGGTGTAGTCGCAAAGAACTGCACCGTCAACGGTGGCGGCTGCACCTCCTCGACGTGAATGAGCGAGTAGATGATGAAAAAGATAAGCACACCGGCCTCAATCGCCGTCGAAACGACGAAAGCTGCATAGAGCAGTGGGCGCTTACGCCTTTTGTCTTGTACGTAGCGATCAAACATCACTGCTTCTCCGTCGCAGCCGGGCTACCTTCCTCCTTCGCGGGAGGCGGTGATTCCTTCTTTTCGGGACTCGGGGCTCCGCCAGCAAACGGCGCATCCGCCGGGGGCGGCAGATCAGAAGCGGGCTCAGCGGCCTTCTTTTTCTGCTTTTTCGGGGGTGCCGCCACCGCTGGTGCCGTTGGGGCAGCAGGCGCTACAGCCGCAGGCGTCGGAGGTGCCACGGGTGCCGTCGGAGCTTTCGGAACCGTTGGACTAGTCGGCGGACTAGCAGCAGCACCGGCCGGCTTGGCGGGCTCAACTGGCTTGGCGGGCTCGGCTGGTTTCGCGGCCTCGGCTGGCTTGGCGGGCTCGGCTGGTTTCGCGGCCTCGGCCGGCTTACCGGCTTCCGCTGGCTTAGCGGCGTCACCGGGCTTGGCGGCTGCCCCGGCCTGGTTCGCCGCTGCGGCCGCTGCCGCCTGAGTCGCTGCCTTCTGCATGGCGAGCGCAAGCTGTAGGAGCTTGCCGGCATCTTCCAAGTCTTGCCGCTTTAGCTCGTCATTCGGCTGCGCGTAGGAACGCTCACGAAGCAGCAGGTTGCCGTAAATGGCCGGTGTTGGTGCCTGCGGTGATAGCTGACGAGCAAACTCGATCAAATCGAGCGCCTGGTTCGCCTTGGCGATGCGATCCGCCCAGGGCATCTGAAGCTGGTTACGCCGCAGCTCCATCGCCGTGCGACACTGCGAGTCCGCGCACAGCTCATCCCAGGTCATGATCGCCAAGGACACGTAGCCATCGGTGTCCTTGGGGTTCGCCTTGACGCGTCGCTCCAGCCACATCCGGCAGGCATCGAGCTTGCCGATGCTCTTGGCGATGTTGCCAAGGATCGTCAGCGCTTCGACGTCGGGGTTTTCGCGCTCGACCTGTGGCTTAAAGAAGTCGACCGCTTCGTCGTACTTCTTCGCGTCCACGAAGGTCTGAAGCAGGTAGTCGCGTGCGCGCTGACGCTGCTCCGGCTTGAGCTTGGGCATCTCCATGTACTGGCGGAACGACTGCACCGCGATGTTGGCCGCTTCTTGGCCTTCTTTGGTTCGCGGACTGAGTTGGTAGAGCGCCAGATGGGTAAAGCCCCGGTTGATGATGATGGGAGGGACGGTCGAGTCGATCTCGGCGGCCTCGCGGAACAGCTTAGCGGCCTCGGCAATTTCCCCGTCGCGGTACTTTTCCACGCCTTTTTGTGCGCGCGCACGAGCACGCAGCGTGTCGCAGCCGGTGGTGCTTGCCACAAGCGCGACCAAGGCGAGCGAAAAGAGGGTGCGGGACGTGCTCATGATGCGCGAAACGCTACCAATGTGGGCCGACCCATCGCAAGGGTTTCCTGTGTATGCCTGTCGATTTCTCAGTTTGCTCGCTGCTCCGGTCGCTCTCAGCGCATGTCCGGTGCGGTGCCAGCATCGGGAATCGTACGCGCCGGAGCCGGAGGAGTGGACTGAGCAGCCGCGTGTGCTGAGCTGTCCAATGGCACCAAGTTCGATGCCGTGTCATCCAGATCACGCAGCCGGGCAGTCGCCTGCTCCAACGGTGCAACCAGCGTCATCGTGTACGCGATCGGTCCATTTAAGAACAGATACTGCCGCACCACCTGGGCACGCTCCCGCTCCGTCGCTGTCAGGACCGCATCGACCTGAAGCCGCAAGTTTCCAGTCCAGCCCGTGCTCCAACCGAGCGTCGACAGAATCTGTACCCGCACGTTGTCCACTCGCGGCCAGCCTTTGATCGCCGAGGCATCCGACAACAGCTCACGCACGGTTGTGCCCGGTGAAACCCGCTTGCCCACCAGGCTAATCACCGCTCGCTCGCTGCCATCGCCTCGACTCGCCCACGCTATAAGCTGTGGGTAGCTCGGACGTTCGCGAGGCGTCACCTCCCAGCGCGGTGGCGGCTTAAACTCGCCGATCGCCCACTCACGACTGCGCAGCTCCGGGCCGGCCCGTAATGAAGCCAGTGCCACAAAAGTCAGCGCCACCCACACCAAGAAGCCGCCTACCTTCTGACCGAACATACCGACCTGCTGACTCATGGCCCCCTACCCTATCAGCTTCGCCCGCCGCTCACAGCTACCGACATTGTGCCGGTCAACGGAAGCGCCCTCCACCCGCTTCGACAGCGGACCCAATCAGCGCCTGGTTTCTCATAACGATGTTTTAGTAAGTCCAAAAACACAAGATGAGCGACAAAGAAACCCCAAGCCGGTATAGTGGCAAGTAAGAGCCGCAAAGTGTCTCTCGATCGTTTTGGTCCATATCAGGTCATTCGCAAGCTGGGCGAAGGTGGAATGGGAGCGGTGTATGAAGCCGTTCAAGATCCCATCGGTCGCCGGGTTGCCATCAAGATCCTTCACCCGAAGTACGCGCAAGACCCTGGCATTTGCGCTCGCTTCTTTAATGAGGCGCGTGCGGTCAACCTGATCGATCACCCGTGCGTCGTCCAGATCTCGGACTATGGCCAGCTTCCTGACGGGACCGCGTATCTCGTCATGGAGTACCTGAAGGGCGAGACGCTGAGCCAGCGGCAGAAGTCGAAGGGCATGCCGCCGCTGCCAGAGATCATGCGGCTGGCGCGGCAGATTGCCTCGGCACTGTGTGCGGCCCACGAAAAGAACGTTTATCACCGCGATTCAAAGCCACCCAACATCCCGTCGAGAAATTAGAACGAAACCGATTGGGGGAAAAGGCGTGAAAAACGCGCCGACGATCCAATATCCACGTCTGTAAGTCAAACCTTTCGTTACTCTTTCTGACTTCCCGTCGGAAAATTGCACAGAAGCCTCCCCGTCGTCCCGCTCGTTTGGTGCAGGGCGTGCCCCCCGAAACGCGACTACCCAAAAGGATGCTGACTCGACGGAGTTAGTCTTCCTGTCGGTTTGTCAATAGAAAACAGTGACTTGAACATTTGGGTTCAATCAAGAGTTTGACGTATGGACTCTCACAAGTCGCGACGCACTCTCTGGCTAAGCGTGCGCTTAGCCGGTCTAAGCCCAGGCTTAGCTGCACTAAGCCTGGGCTTAGTTTCCGTCGGTGAGTATGCGGGCTTAGTCGCACTAAGCCAGGGCTTAGCTGGACTAAGCGTGAGCTTAGTTCCCGTCTGAGGACGCAAGGCCGCGCTTGGCGAAATGCGGCCTTGCAGAATTGGCTTGACTTGCGGTAAAAAATAATAACCGAAGTTTACGCTTGACTAATCATCCGTATCGAGGAGCGAAAACCGGGTCACTGATTCGTCGGGCACGGGTGGGATGCTTCGCC
>CALLYL010000888.1 GCA_937859535.1 uncultured Myxococcales bacterium | reverse complement strand
CATCAACGAGCCAGTCCGTTTTCCAATTCCTGGAAATCGTTTCCTTCAATGGCACATATAGATCTTTCTCAGCGGCAAAAAGAGATTTTGATGTCAATCTTACACTTCCACCTTTTCCTGAGCCAATCGTCACAAGATCGTCTTCTATGAGCTGCTCTCGTATTTTCCAATATTTATCGTCGGGCCATCCTAACTCTTCACGAAGAGCTTTGTTTCCTGCAGCCCCGTCCAGAGAAGTCAGTTTCTGAATGAATTTCTCTTGATCACTAATATTTGCCATGGGTCGGTAGCTCCATTGATTCAACAAGTTGCGTTGCTTGGGCCTGTTCTACTTCGTAAAGCCGACTCAGTGCAATCCGCATTACGTCGGATACGCCGTAGCTGGTGCCGTGTTCTTTGGATAGGCGCTCGACGAGCCAGGCGATGGCTTGTTTTTCGCTTGGGGTGACGCGGAGGGTCGGGAGGCGTTCGGTGCGCTTTCCTGGGGTCGAAAACAGCGACATGCGGCCTGAATACCACTCCGTGGCACGCGTCACGCGGTGCGATGAGGCGCAATTTTGGCTCGCAATGGCATGCAAATTGGCATACATCGAGCGCATGAGCTTGCAATCTGATGGGCTTCCGACTGGTGCCGTGACCTTCGACCTCACCGATGAAAAAGAACGATTCATCGTTGGGGTGATTCAGCGTTTTTTTGGCGAGCACAAGCGGTTGTATCGGGTGATGGCGATGCGGCGGGCGGAGGTGGTCGAGGACGGGAAGCGGCGGCGGCTGGTGCTTCAGGCTGTGCGGGAGCAAGCGGGGACGAAGCGGCCCAAGTGGCAGGTGATCGCATGGGACATCGACGGGCCGGGGGTGCGATTTTATCCGCGACCGACGAAGGCACAGATGCTGGCGCTGTTTGCCGCGTTTGGGACGACTCGTTGACAGCTCGTTGACACTTCGGACCGCTGCCCGCAACGGCTACTCATTGAGTCGGCCAAAGTCCCCCATCATCGCGATGACAAGCTGATACGCCAGCCACTCGATCGCCGCTCGCTCCTCGCGCGGCCACTTCCCGCATAGCGCCTGGTCCATCGGGTCGGCAGCTAGGTGTCGGAACAGCTTACCGACGCATGCCGCAGCAAACCCCGGCACATCGCCCGCAGCCTGCCCCCGCGATAGTCCGACGAAGATCAGCCGCGACAAGAGCCGTGCGACATTGTGAAGTGGCCCTTCCTCGCCCGTCAGCTCGTACTGAAGGTCGCGCTTGAGGTCGGGCCGATGAAACTTGATGTACTCGGGCATCCGTCGCCGCATCGTGCGCTCGGCAAACTGCTCGATGCGAGGCCAGTTGGTGACTCGACGGGGCTGCTCGGGCTTTCCGGGGCTGCGCTCGTCTTTTTGCGACGCTGGCTCGGCGCGAACGGGTGGCTTTGGCGGATTCGCGGGGCGCGGCGGTTCGGCATGGGGTCGCTCGACGCGCAACCCGGCATGCGCGGGCGGCTCGGAACTCCGCACCGTGGACGATCCCGACGACGAAACCCATGGTGGCGGTTCGGGCGTGGTCGGGCGGGCGACCGGCGACGGATAGAGCGGCGCGGACGACTCAAGAAGCGACTCGTAGTGCTCGCGCTGCCGTCTCAGCTCGTCGAGAAGTTCCTGCTCTCGCTGCTGCTGCGCTCGCTGCGCCCGCTCGACCCGCTGCGTCAGCTCGGCCACTTCACTGCGCAGCGCGTTTCGCTGCCCTTCCAGCGTGACGAGGTGCTGATGCTGCGAATCCTGCTCGCGCAGCGCAGTTTTCAGCGCCGCTGCGTCCCGCTCATGCGCCGCGACGACGTTCGCCAGCGTGGCGTGCGCCGCATCGTGCCCCAGCTCCGACGCAAAGCGCTGCCGAATGTCGAGCAGCTCGGCCACCGTCGCGGACAAACGCTGCTCCAGCGCCCGCACCACATCCAGCAGCGAGCCCCGGTCATTTCGTCGCCCACTCCGCCGGTGCCTGTAGGCGAGCGTCCGACAGCTCGGGCGACAATACCGGCGATCGATTCGACCCGATGCGGGCATGTCGCCGCCACAAAATGAGCAAATGCGCGCTCGCAGCATGAAACCCCCGTCCAGATTATCGGCACGCCGAGCCGTCAAGTGCTGTGGTCCAGGTGTGGACCATCGGTAAACTCAACCCGATCGGCACAGGCTTGCTCGCGCACTGTCCCGGTGGGCCGCTGGGACTGGCGGGCGGCAAAAGAATCGTGACGGGCTCATGTACAAAAGCGGTGGCGGGCTGACCGGGCCGGGTCTATAGACCCCCTTCGCATGGCGGGCCGCTTCGATACGTCGTTCAAAGAACTGGTGACGCATCACTTCGTTTCGCTGCTGCCGTGGCTTTTGCCCGGTGTGCGCGGTGAAGTGGTGCGGCTTTCCGAGGAGCTTCCTTCGACGCTGCGTCGGGCCGACCTCATCTTTCGCAGCGAAGCAGACGGAGCACCGCCGACGCTGTATCTCATCGAGTGTCAGTGCCAAGGCGATGCCGATCTGCCGCTCGATCTGCTGCTGCGGGCGGCGCTGGCGCATCGTCAGTATCGGTTACCCGTCGAGACGGTCCTGCTCGCCTTTACGCCCCAAGCATCCATCCCAGACGAATACGTCTTTGGCGGTCGTGTAGGTCGTGAAAGTCGTCATCTGATAAGCGTCCGTCGCATCTACGACGAGCCAGCCGAGTCGGCACTATTCCTTGGCATTCGCCAAGTGCTACCGATGGTGCCCGCGATGCAGCCCCAAGACGGCGATCGTGCGACGCTGCTTGCTCGCGTCCTCGATAGAATCATCGACCTCGACACCGACCAGAGCGCGCCGAACCCCAGCGATCTGCGCCCACCTATCACCGACGCGCAGCGCAAGCTGATGATGGACCAGGCGGCGACGTTTGCGACGCTGCACTTGTCGAAGCAGAAAGTCCAAGGCATAGTCCGAGAAGTCGTCGAAAGGAGACACTACATGCTCGACCCGATTCGTGATTTTCCGTGGCTCCGCGCCGGCTACGAAGAAGGCATCGAGAAGGGCAAAGCCGCTGGCATCGCCGAGAGCGTTCTGGCGTTTCTATCTGCCCGCAACATCCCCGTCGATTCGCGAGTGCGCGCCCGTATCCTGAGCTGCCAAGACCGCACGCAGCTCGACCGCTGGATCGCACGCGCTGCCACCGCCCAATCCGCCGACGAAGTGCTTGGCGACAACTAAGACCGGAACGCGCCGCACCGAACCCACCTCCCGGCTAGCGATCAGGCGCTAGAGCCTAAGCCGCTTCATCTCGATGGCTACGTGCTCGTCGGACAGGTGGCTGTAGATCTGGGTATGCGTCAGGCTGGTGTGTCCCAAGATGCGCTGTAGCGTCAGCAGACCGCCGCCGGACATGAGGAAATGTGACGCGAAGGTGTGGCGGAGCACATGCCATGGTGACGACGGGATGGGGAGGTCAGCCTTGCGGTAAAAGCGGCGAATGTCGGAACGGACGCGAGCCGCGAACCACTTACCCGTCGTCGATGAAAAGGTCGGACAGACATAGTCCTGCGACGGACAGCGCTGCCGCCAAGAAGCGAGGTGATCGTAAAGCTGATCGGCGATCGGAATGACGCGCTCTCGTCGGGATTTCGTCGGGCTGTCTCGAAAGCCGTGGCGAATGACGATGACGTTGCGATCGAAATCGACGCTGCGCCAGCGAAGGCCGTAGACCTCGCAGACACGCAAACCGGCGTAGATCGCGAGGCGCACGGCAATGGCGAGCACGTCCCGGTGCGGCTGCGTATCAGCATCGACGGCAGCAAGCAGGCGAGCGACCTCTTCACGCGAGAGATAGTCGTTCTTGCGCTCCGGCGGTGGCAAGCGCATGTCCCACGGATTGCAGTCGGAGATACCGACAGAGACGGCCCATTTCCAGGCACTTTTGAGCGCGCCGACACAGGCACGTACCGTGTTCGCCTTTCTGTTGTCGCTGAGCTTGCGGACGATCCGGACGGCATCGGTACGGGTGACAATGCCGGTGATGTGCGGCAGTGCGGACGCGAGGTTGTATCGCTGCTTGATGACCCAGCGACGGCGATCTCGTGTCCTTGGCTGGTACTCGTCGAACCAGCGGTCTATCAGATCGACGCCCTTGATCGGCTGCGGACGCTCGGGGACACCCAGTCGTCGTCGTCCCGCTTGGGCTTCTAGCTCGATGAGAATCCGACGAGCGTCTGCCGCCGACGTGGCCTTCGTTGCTCTCGCTCGCCTCTTTCCATCAGCATCGACGAAGCGGATGTACCAGCCGACGAAGCGCCCTGCCCCATTGACCTTGCGAATCACCTCTCCCATGTCCGGTGCCTCTCGTGTGCCTTCCGATCGCCAAAAAAGCGCGTCCAGAACGCTAGAGTCCGCTATGTGAGCAACTGCGCACAGCAACGGAAGGCATGATCATTACATCATTTTTTTGTAATTCCCGGTACTAGATGATTATGCCGCTCGGGCCGGACTTTACGACTGAGTTGCACATCCCGGCGGCACTGCTCGGGCTACTCGGATCGGCTTATGCGGTGTCTGCGTCGGTGGCTGGCTTGGCCGGGGCGTGGGTGCTCGATCGCTACGATCGCAAAACCGCTCTGTTGTGGGCGCTGCTCGGGCTGGTGCTGGGAACTGCCGCCGGAGGCTTTGCGATTGGGTTCAAGTCGATGATGGCGGCGCGCCTCCTAGCGGGGCTGTTCGGTGGCCCTGCAACTTCACTGGCAGTATCGGCACTGACCGATCTGGTGCCACTCGAACGCCGAGGCCGGGCGTTTGGTGCGGTGATGGGAGCGTTCTCGGTGGCCTCGGTGCTCGGTGTCCCGATGGGTCTGTGGCTGGCCCGTCACGGTGGATTGCGCACACCGTTCTTCGTGGTTGCCGGGATGGGCCTCGTGGTGATGGCGATGGCTGCGGCCGTGCTGCCTCCGCTACGAACTCACCTCGAGCGGCGCGAGTCGCCACGCAGCCTGACCGAAATCTTGCACCGCCCGGTGGTCCAACTTGCGCTGCTCACCATTGCCCTCGGCAACATGGCAACCTTTGCAATTGTCCCAAACATCGCACCGTACCTGATTCGCAACTGTGGCATGCCCAGACAGAGCCTCGAGTACATGTACGCGATCGGCGGAGCGTGCAGCTTTGTGTCGATGCGGCTGGTCGGCTGGCTCATCGACCGTTATGGAGCGGCGCGGGTGATGGTGCTGGCCAGCGTCGTGCTCGCGCTCGACCTCGGACTGACCTTTTTGCCCGGTCGAGCCCTGCTGCCGGTCGTCGTCCTGTTTGTCGCCTTTATGGTCAGCTCGTCATCGCGCAACGTCTGCGTGACCACCACCTGTAGCCGAGTCGCGGCCCCAGCCGAGCGCGCTCGCTACCAGTCGATTCAGTCGGCCGTGCAGCACATGGCCGCAGCGGTGGGCGCGGGCCTGGGTCCGGTGTTTTTGCGAGAGCTAGCGGATGGGCGGATCGATGGCATGACCGGGCTCACGGCCTTGTCGATCGTGCTGACACTCACGCTGCCCTCGCTGCTGTTCAAGCTAAACAGCCTTGGCGAGCTGAACTGACCGGATTACGCCGGACAATTTCGGCGCAACGAGGGCATGATCTGCCCAAGCGCATCGCGACGCACAGCCTCGGCGTGGGCTCCATTCCACAGCTCGACAAACGACTGCTCGGCCAAGCTACCGAGCGCTGTCGCACCGTAGTCCCCAGCGTGAACGGTGCCGTCCGGATCAACACATGCCACCTCCCATGCGGCGCGGCATGGACGGAACACCGCTCGATTGGCAAAGTCGTCGGTGGCCCGAAATTCAGACAGACCAGGCACCGATTTTTCTTGACATCGACAGCCAATTGGTGGGCTCAGGTGATCCACCAAGATCACTCCGTTCGGCTCAACGATCGCACGAGCCGCAGCGACCGCTTCTTGGACCCGCCGCGAATCGGGCCGCAGCAGTGACTCTGAGGCAAAGACGTTGACCGGGTAGCCTTCCTCGACCTTCAACCAATCCAGCCCGAGGTCACACACGAGCTGTGCCAGCAGCGGCAGCTCCGCGACGTTTTGGCGCAACACCACCGTAGAGACACCGATCCGCAGATCGGCCCGGAGCTCCCGACGAACAGCGGCCGCATGGCGCAGGTGATGGATCACACGGTCGAAATCACAGCCGCTACGGATTTCATCGTTTACCGCAGCACTGCCGCCATCGAGAGAAACCGCCAAGCTGGTCACGCCCAGTTCGATGAGCTTCTCCAGCATGTCCGCGTCGAGTAGCATCCCGTTCGACAGCAGGTGAACATCGTAAGGTCGACCCTGCTTGGCGCGCTTTATGCGACGGAGCACTTCGAAAAACTGCGGGGCCACGAGACTCTCTCCGCCGTGCGAAAATCCGAAGTAGCTGGCAGATTGCAGCGCCTCTTCGAGCGCGTCGAGCAGCCACGGCTGCAGCGTCCGAGCCGTCCGCGAAGCCGTCTTTTCGGGAGCCAACGTAATGCAGTGCTGGCAGCGCAGGTTGCAGCGCTCCGTTACCGTCAGATAGAGCTTCGATGGCAAAAGTAGACCTGCGGTGCGACCCTGACGATAGGCTTCGGCGAGCCGCTCGGCGGAATGCTCGATCACCTCACTCGCGACGCGACGCACCACCACGGACGACCGACGCAGCACGACCAGCGCGGCATACGGTCCCAGTCGCAGCCTCCTCGTCGCACCATCGAGCCCGACCTCACCCAGCGTGAGCAACGTCTGCGTCTCCGGCGGAGCGTCGTCACAGAGCATCAGCTCCACGTCGCTGCCTCGGCCATGAGCGTAGATCTCGATGATCTCAGGGCCGAGTTGACGACGAAAGATCAGCACCTCGGGACTTTCTTCCCGGGTTCGTTCACGGCAGTCTCCTCGGCGCAGCGATGCAAACTGCTCGCGCAGCGTCAGTAGCTGCTGAAAGAGACCCAGCGTCGGGTTGTCCTCGGTCGCCAGCGACCAAGGCAGCGGCATACGATCGGGCCACACGTCTTCAAAACAACGTGATGGCTCGTCGCTCCGCAGGCCCAGCTCGTCGCCGTAATAGATCATGGGCACTTCCGGACGCAGCAAGCTGACCAAGTGTCCAAGGTGGGCGGCCCGTTCGTCGACCAAGCTGCGCAGCCTCGGTAGATCGTGGCTGGCCGTCATCCCCAGCGCCGCCTGACTTGGACCCCGTCCAAAGGCTCGCCGCTCGGCGAGTGCCGCAAGCTGCCGTGCGGTCCGACGACCTTGGAGCCACTCGCACAGGCCATGCTGTAGCGATAGGTCCGTCGCACAGTCGAGTCCTCGCCGCGTGTAATGACCGAGGTTGTCGACGGTCAGCTCGCCTAGCAGCAGCGCATCTTTGCGCAGGGCCCGCACCCCTTGGCGAAGCAGCGATACCAGCGCGACGGGGACATCGGCCACTGAGTCGAGCCGAAAGCCCGCCACCCCAAGCTGCAGATAGTGGAGCATCACCCGCAGGAGATAGGTCGCCACGTCGGGATGATCGACACGCAGCAGCGGCTCGTGCCACTGACCGTGTTGATAGTGCTCGTAGCCCGGGGAAGGTCCGTCGGAAAAAGGCCAGCGATGAAAGCGGAACCAGTCCGCGTACGGCGACTTGGGGCCGCGTGTCCGGACATCGCAGAACGGCAGAAAATTCCGATTCACATGAGTCAGGGTAATGTCAAGTAAAATGCGAATTCCTAGTCGCTCAGACTCCCTGAGTAGTCGCCTTAGCGCGGCCTCTCCGCCGAGTGCCGGATCGACCACCAGCGGATTCTCGGCATCGTAGCGGTGGGTCGACGGGCTCTGCCAAATCGGGGTCAGGTGCAGAACTGTCACGCCCAGATTCGACAGATACGGCAGCGCCGCACAAACCCCATCAAGATCGCCCCCAGCTCGGGCTCGTTCGTCGGGTAGAGTCGGCCACTTGCCGTCGTCGCCCCGGCGGAACCGATCGACCAGAAGGCTATACAGCACCGCGTCTTGCCACCACGATGGCATCTCAAGCTTTCTCACCGTCACGCGAAACGCTTGCTGCGACGGTCCAGCGACGATCTGCCCTGAGCGGAGGCGAAACCAATAGTCCACTCGCGGCGAAGACAGTGGCAGGTGGGCAGTGAAGAGCAGATGCTCGTCTTCCTCACCGACCCGATCCATCGGTAGCTCGCGAGTCTTGTCGAGATCGCGATAGCGTAGCCACAGTGACTCGCCCGCTGACTTGCGCAGCGCGGCGCGCACCACCAAACGCCCGTCGTCGCGAAGAAAGACATCGGGCGGCGTGGGCGCGTGCAGAATCGGCTCTTCGCTGCCCTCAATGACCAGCACACTGTTCCGCAGGCCCTCGACGGAACGGGTCCGAGGATTGCTGTCGTGAAGATGCCAGTTTCCGTCGGGCGTACGCAGCTTGTACGAATAGACGCCAGGCGTCAGGGGCACCACCAACTGGGGAACCCCGTCGAGGCTAGGCGTCAGCGGATGGGGCAAAAAAAAGTGCGGAAACTCGCCATACACCTCGCTCTGCGGCGGGGCCCCTGGGAAGCGCAGGCAGACCGGATGACTGTCATCGGCCAACTCGGGAAGGCGCAGCTCACCAAGTGCCAGTGAGAGGGGAGCGCGAGCCATCAGGCAGAAGCAGCCTCGGGTGGAGCAGCGTGCAAACCAGCAGCTTTGAGCATGGCTTGATCGTCGTCGCAGTCGGGGTTGCCAGTGGTCAGTAGCTTATCGCCGTAGAAAATCGAGTTGGCACCGACAAGGAAGCACAGCACTTGGGCTTCGCGGCTTAGCTCGGTCCGACCGGCTGACAAACGGACGCGGCTCTTTGGCATAAGCACCCGTGCGGTGGCGATGGTGCGAACCAGCTCGAGCGGGTCGACTTTGGGCCTGGCCGCGAGCGGAGTGCCTGCGACAGCCACGAGTGCATTGATTGGCACGCTCTCCGGTGGCGGATCGAGTGACGCCAGCGTGTGCAGAAGAGCGCAGCGATCGTCGATGGACTCGCCCATCCCAATGATCCCGCCACAACACACGCTCACGCCGGCCCGACGAACCCGCTGCAGCGTTAGGAGTCGGTCGTCATAGGTTCTGGTCGTGATCACCTGGCCATAAAACGACCGTGAGGTGTCGAGGTTGTGGTTATACGCCGTCAGACCAGCCTCGGCTAGCTTGCGGGCCTGATCGTCGCTGAGCATACCGAGGGTGACGCAGGCCTCCATCCCGAGAGAACGAACGCCTCGCACCATGTCGAGGACGCGCTCGAACGCCGGACCGTCCTTGACGCTGCGCCAGGCCGCACCCATACAAAAACGAGTGGCTCCGGCCTGCCTCGCCGTGCGCGCCCGTGTGAGTACCTCCTCGACCGCCAACATCGCTTCGGGCTCGGCGCTACCGTGAGCCGCCGACTGCGGACAGTAGCCACAGTCTTCTTGGCAACCGCCGGTCTTCACCGAGAGCAAAGAACAGAGCTGCACTTCGCTCGGGTTGTGGTTCGCTTGATGGGTGGCCATCGCACGCTGCACCAACGCAGGCAGCGGCAGGTCATAGATCGCACGAACGTCAGAAATGGTGAGCTTGCTTGCGGCTGGCTGCCCCGTCGCTGCGGAGCCGCTGTCGGCCTGGGTCGCACTGTGCATGGGCGGCTTATAACACGACTGTCGGCCCGGCCAAGCGCCCCGTATCGAGGTGGCTATTTCTTCTTTTTGCGAAACAAGCGGTCAAATACAGAACCCTTGTCGGAGTCACCGCCATGGCTGTCATCTGCCGCGTCCTCTTCGTGGATTTCTTGCGAAGCTGCGCTGCGTGGGCTGTACAGGTGCGGCCCGAGCTTTTCGATCAGCTCGCGTGACTCGGGAGTCAGCTCTTTGGGAACCAACACCACGAAGCGCACAACCAGGTTACCGCGTCCTCGGCCACGCACATTGGGCATGCCCCGTCCCGACAGCACCTGCTTCGACAGCGGCTGCGTGCCTGGTGCGACCTCGATGTGTTCGCTACCTTCGGGTGTCGGCACCTCAACCCGCGTGCCGAGCGCGGCTTCCGCGAACGTCAGCGGGACATCGGTCCACAGATCGTCTCCGTCACGAACAAAGCGCGGGTCGGCCTGGACACGGATAAGGACGTACAGATCGCCGGGATCGCCACCTTGCTGCGAACTGGCATCGCCCTGTCCGTTCAGACGCAGTCGCTGCCCATCGTCGATCCCCGCAGGGACGGTGACGCTGACGGTCGCCCGACGAGCAACCTGTCCGGCCCCTTTGCAGCCACTGCACTTTTCAGCAATGGTCGATCCCGCGCCACGACACTGCGGACACGTCGTCGAGATGACGAAGAAGCCCTGCTGATGCGCTACCTGACCACGGCCATTACAGGTACGACAGCGCTGCGGTTGGGTGCCTGGCTTGGCCCCAGAGCCTTTGCAGGTGTCGCACGCCGAGTGACGGTCGATCTCGATCTCACGCTTGATGCCACGCGCCGCATCAAGGAATGACACCGTAAGCTCGATTTCAATATCGTCGCCCCGAGCCACTCGACGTCCGCCGCCTCCTCCTCCGCCGAAGCCGGGAAAACCGCCCCCGCCGAAGATGTCGGCGAAGGCCGAAAAGATGTCTTCCATTCCTCCGAAGCCGGGATTGAAGCCAGCTTGAGCAGGCCCTTGATGACCGAAGCGGTCGTAAAGACTCCGCTTTTCGCCATCTGAGAGAACCGCATACGCCTCGGCAGCCTCCTTGAACTTCTCTTCGGCTTCCTTATCCCCCGGACGGCGATCGGGATGAAACTCCATCGCCATCCGACGGTAGGCCTTCTTTAGCTCAGCATCATCGGCAGTCCGAGACACTCCGAGCACTTCGTAGTAATCACGCTTTTGCGAGCTCATAAAACGGCAAGATGCAAACTAACGCCCCAGTGCTGGCTGTCAAGCTCTGCACCGAGGGAAATTTGCGTTCGGCCCACGAAAAAAGGCGATGCGGTGGTGGCTAACGACTGAGCGAACGCAGCGCCGTCAGAATCATGCGGGTAGCGCGGCTCTTGTTGAGGGTGAAAAAATGGATACCAGGTGCGCCACGAGACAACAGTTCCGTACACTGTACGGTGGCGTGGGCGACGCCAAGTTCGAGGATTGCCTCGGGATCGCGCTGATAGCGCTCTAGCTGAAGCCGCAGTCGCATCGGGATCGTGGCACCGCACATCCGGGTGAAGCGCTCGACCTGTTCGAAGCTGGTGATGGGCATGATCCCAGGGACGATGGGTACGCGAATGCGCATCGCCTGGGCTCGCTGCACGAAGTCGAAGTAAAAGGCATTGTCGAAGAACAACTGGGTGATCAGAAACTCGGTTCCGGCTTCGACTTTTTCGGCGAGGTGGCGGAGGTCATCCTCGCGCAGCGGACACTCGATGTGGCCCTCGGGATAGCAGGCTCCGCCGATGCAAAACGGCCAGCGTTTGCGATCGCTGCGCATGAAGTTCACAAGCTGGCTGGCGTAGGCGAAGTCTGCGCAACCTGGCTCGCTGGGTTGCCTGTCGCGATCGGCGGAGTCGACCGTGAGACTGGGACGGTCGCCACGAAGCGCCAGCACGTTGTCGATTCCAGCAGCCGCCAGCGCATCAAGCGTGCGGGCCAGCTCGGCTTGGTCATGCCCAACGCAGGTCAGGTGCGCCATCGCTTCGATGCCGATCTCATGCTTGATGCGGGCGGTCAGCTCCGTCGTCGTACGTTGGGTGGAGCCACCCGCGCCGTACGTCATCGAAACAAACGACGGCTCGAGTTCACGCATGTCGCGCAGGGTGTCGAGAAGGTTGGCGAGCCCTGGTTCGGTTTTGGGTGGGAAAAACTCAAACGAGTAGCTCGGCGAGGGCTTCTGAAGTCGCTCGGTAATACGCATGTTTCGTTAGGCGGGCAAAGCCAGTTAGGCAAAAAGCTTCGGCGGCACCGCACGCAAGAGCCGTAGCACGTTTTCGCCGAGGATCTTGTGAATCGTCGTCGGCTTGACACCGGCTCGCAGCAGCGCCTCGGTCAGGTTCGGAAGTTCGGCGGGACTCGATAGGCCCTTGGTCGGTCGAATAAAGCCATCCCAGTCGGAACCAAGCGCCACGGCATCGTCGCCAGCCAGCTTCAATAGGTGAAGTAGATGAGAGACCACGCCATCAAGCCCATCCTGGCCCAGGAAGCGCGGCGCAAAAATGACACCGATCACACCCGCCGCATCAGCGACTGCTCGAACCTGCTCGTCGTCGATGTTTCGCCAGTGTGGGGTGACACCCGCGACGCCGGTGTGGCTTACCAAAAGTGGTCCCGGCTTCCGAGCTACCGCGTCGAAAAATCCCTTGCGATTGATGTGGGCCAAGTCGACCAGGATCCCAAACTCACGACAGGAGTCGACGATCTCGCAGCCGAGCGGGGTGAGTCCTTGGCTAACGTCCTGACCCCAGCCCATCGCTGGAGCGCCGAGTGCGTTTTTACTAAAGTGCAATAGTCCCAGATAGCGGACGCCGCGACGACCGAGTGCCAGTAGTCGCTCGACGACCACCTCGTTGCGCTCACCGCGCTCCAGACAATGCGCGCCTTCGATCCCGCACAGCGCTGCCACCTCTCCAGCCTGTCGTGCCGCGATAATGTCTTCCGCCGAGCGACACAGCCGAAACGACCCAGCGAGTGCGGCTTTTTCGAGCGAATCGATCTGCCGGTGGGCTTCGGCCAAACAGCCGACTTCGGGCTTGGGAAAGGTCCAGAGTCCGAAAAACAGTCCGGCCATGTTGCCCGCACGCAGCCTCGGCAAATCGACATGGCCGCCGAATCCTCGGACCAGCCACGACGGATCATGGGACGCCATAAAGTCATAGCCTCGGCTGATGAACTTGATGGTGTCGGTGTGCAGATCGATTGGCGTCGACGCCGCGTGAACGGCCCGGGCTTCGTCGCTGAGCGGAATGGAAGGCGTCCAGGTCATGCAATGCGCCGCGTCGTTACTGAGCAGCCTGAGCGGTCCGTGCTGCTTCATCGCCCAGTCGATTCAGCACCATGGTGTGCAGAGACTGAACCTGCCCAGACTGACGGGCGACCACCGTGACGATGTTGATCCCAGGCCACAGCGGGACATTGGCCTCGAACTGCATCTCTTTGGCGAGCGGACCATTGCGGTTGCTGCGATAGAACACCTTGCGGTGTTCGATTTTGGAGGTGCGGTTCGAAACGACGACGTAGCCATCGAGAACCTGCTCGTCATCACGCGCCGAAACCGACAGCCGAATCGACGGCTGTTCGACAGCAAGTGGAGCCTTCACATCGAGCAGCGGCGGCGTGGCCTGCCAGACCAGGCTCACCTGCGGATTGGCATCGGGTGGTTGCACCGCTTCGCTCACCTGCGCGGCCGGCACAAAGCCAGGCCGATTGGGCTCTAGCTCGACGCGCACAAAGTCAGCCAAGCGACCCGTCACTTTGAATCGCACTCCTTGAGCCACCTTGCCCACTTCTGCGGCACTCGCTGAGGCTCCCGCACGTACCACCAGCGCCTTGTTGGCCACGACGGTTCCGCTGCGGGCCTCGACGCTCTGCCGGTTTTCGAGAATTGGGAACGACAGCTTATCGGTGACGCCTTCGTGTAGCGCAAAGTCCCAGACCTGCAACTCGACCCGTGCCACCGCTTCGGCGAAGTCTGGCTTGACCTCGAACGTGAAGTCCATCGCCCGCTGCTCACCAGGTGCCATCGACTCCAGCTCGTAGCGACCCTTGTTGACCATCACGCCCTCTCCGGAGCGGTTGTGGAGCAGTGCGAACGGCTTGGCTGCTTTGCCAGCGCCAGTGTTTTTAATCAGCACCCGCAACCGGACGGTCTCGCCCTTTTGCAGCAGTCCATCGCGATTGGCCTCAGCCCCATCGTCGATGAACTGGTAGCTATAGGCGAATCGCGGCCGCTCCATGCCCTCGAGCTGCACTTTGAGCACCTGCGGCGGTGGCACCTTGGCATGTTCCTCGAAGAACTGAACCTTGACGACGTCCAGACGCGGCAGTGTGTCTTTGGGGACACTCACCAGAATCGACCAGGTCTTCGTCTCACCAGGGCCCAGCCGTCCAAACACAAACTCCCGCTCTTCGTACAGGAAGTTGTCGCTCTTGAGCTGCGCCCGCACCTGGCCCGCTGTGCCCTGCCCTCGATTGGTCACCGTCGCGGTGAAACGAATCTTTTCACCCGCTCGCGCCAGGTTGCCCGGTTTGTCGGTCGTCACCGTCGCTACCAAATCAGGCGACGCCGACTGGTTCCCGACGGGAGCCCAGTCAATGCCCTGCTTGCGCAGCGTGTCAATGAGCCGACCCATCTCACTGGCCTGGCGGCGACCAAAGAAGTCCTTGGCCGAACTCAGGATTTCGTGTCGACGGTAACCCTGCACTGAACCGAGGAGATCTCTCGCATACTGAATGCTAAAGTCCTCGAATACTTCGTCGTCATCGTCAGGAAGCGCGGCTGCTTCGTCTTCATCGTCGTCTTCGCCCTGAGGTGGTCCGCTCTTCTTATCGGTATCGGTAAGCAGAGCGCCTTTGACCTTGGCGGGAGCCGCCTTTTTCGGAGGATCAACCCAGATGTAGCGCAGCGTCTCGACGGGCTTTTCGTTGGCTCGGGTATTTTGAGACGTCAGATGGGCATCGAGATCCTGCTCCCGCGTGCCCTTGTAGGTTCGGAACAGCGCCAGGTTATCTTTCTCGACGGACATCGGCTCAAGCATAATATCGGGCATGATACCCACCGACTGAATCGACAAGTCACCAGGCGTCAAATACTGGGCGATGGTGAGCTTTAGCGCCGAGCCGTCCGGATTGTCCATCAGCACCTGCACCGAGCCTTTGCCGAACGTACGACTGCCGATGATCACCGCTCGATCCAGGTTCTTCAGAGCCCCAGCGACAATCTCCGATGCCGAAGCCGACTGACCATCGACGAGCACTGCCATTGGAATACGTGGCTGCGCTGCGGGCTCGGCCCGAGTCTCTTCTCGACGCTTGTTGGCATAACCAACGGTGGTCACGATCGTGCCTGACTCCAAAAACTCGTCGGCAACTTTGATCGCTTTGTCGAGAAGTCCACCCGGATCGTGACGAAGATCGAGCACCAGCCCGCGCAAGGGCTGCTTGCTGCTCAAATCCGAGAGCGCTTGGCGAAGCTCGTCGTCGCTTTTTTGGGAAAACTGGCTCAGGCGGATGTACCCGATCGGTCCAGTCGTGGTCTGCAAAAGCCGCGAGGTCACGGTCTGCACCCGAATCTCGGCCCGCTTCAAAATCACCTTTCGCGTCTGCTTTTCGCCGTCGCGCTCGAACCAGACCTCGACCTTGGTATCGGGATCACCACGCAGCCGCTGCACCGCGTCGTTGAGCGCCATGTTGGCGGTCCACTCTTTGTCGATCTTGACGATCCGGTCGTAGCGACGCACTCCCGCTTCCCAGGCTGGCGTATCCTTCATCGGACGAACCACCGTCAGAGAGCCGTTGAGGATGCGGATCACAATGCCGAGTCCCCCAAACCGCCCGCTCGTCGAAACCTTCATCTCTTGGTAGGTCTGCGGGTCTAGCAAAAGCGAGTGCGGGTCCAGCGTTGACAGCATGCCATTCGTCGCTGCGTACTCGATGTTGCGAAGCGTCTCGCTGTCGGTGCCCGGTAAAAGATGCTGGATGATGAAGTCGTAGATCTCCTGCATCTTGGGAGCCATCGCCCACGGCGAGTCGACGTGCTCAATGCTAAATTCCCGAACCGCTGTGTCGACGTGAACGACGACGCGGTTTTGCTCCGGAAACGGCTCGACCATGACCTCAGCAACCTGCTTTTGGATCGAGTCGAGCGCCGACAGCAACATCTGCTTCGGATCGACTCGGGTCGGATCGACGTAGGCCTCCAGCACCCGGCCCAGCGTCTGATTGAATGTCGTCAGACGGTTGTGAAGATCGTACGGCTTGCGATCTGCCGAGGGAGCGCCAATGGTGCGTCCCAGACCGACCATCATCGCTGGCCCTCGCCTGGAAACGGTCAACGCCAGCGCCAAACAGGCAGCCATAGCAACGACACCAACTTTAAGAATGCGCTTCATTCGTAGCTCCGGCGTCTCATCTGGCACCTTGGGAACTCCCTGTCCAACACCTAGAAAATTATCCATCACTCAGCCCGTCAGGGCAAAAGAGACGATGCTAATTCGTGTGATGCCATGGCCTGGCACCTTCGACGGTGGAATCGTCGCTTTTTCTTTACATCCCCTGCCATGTCAACAGCGCGAGTGCTGAGATCAAAAAATCGAGAACGATCACCGCAAACGACGAAGAAACCACGGCCCGGGTGGTCGCCCAGCCCACTCCTTCGGAACCGCCATGCGCCCGGAGACCACAAAACCCGCTTACGATTGGAATCGCAGCCCCATAAGCCAGTGCCTTTAACACCCCTGTCATGACGTCGGTGGGATGTACTTTGCCAAGGTCTAAAAACACCGAGTACGGCACATGAAACGTCTGGTGCGCGGTAAATGCGCCCATCAGCACGGCTGAGAGCACGCCAAACACGGACAGCACCAGCGTCATCACCTGCGTCGCCAAAAAGCGCGGGACCAGCAGATATTCAACGGGCTCGACGCCGCACATGCGCAATGCATCGACCTGCTCGGTCACCACCATCGAACCAACTTCGGCCGCAATCCCGGCCCCAACTCGAGTCGCCAGCATCATCGCGGTGAGCGATGGTCCAAACTCGTGAACGAGGTACTTGATAAACTCGCCGCCAACTTGGCTCAGATCGCCCGTCACCCGAGACAGTTGCAGGCAGCTTTGGAACACCAGCACCATGCCGGTAAACCCCAGCGTCACGAGCACAAATAGTAGCGAGCGGTTGCCGACTTGATAGAGCTGCCGCAGAAGCTCACCGGGTGCCCGCCGCGAGCGCAGCGCACCCACGAAAACCAGAGCCGCAATGTGTACGAGCTGAGCCGCCCCGTCGTAAAAGTAGTGGCCCCAGCGGCTCTTGGAACTGGCGTTCATCACCTAAGCACCATCGTCCAGATATCGTCGGACACCATGATCAATAGCGCCGCCGCGACCACTGCATCATTGACGGACTGCCCCACACCGACGGCTCCACCTTTGACGTTGAGTCCGTAGTGGCACGAGGTCAGCGCAATCATCAGCGCAAAGAATGTCCCTTTGAGCAGTCCCACCGTCACATCCCACAGCTTGATCGAATCGACGAAGCTTGCATAAAACGACGCATAGTCCACGCCGAGCAGCAGCTTGCCAAAGACCATGCCGCCCACGATCGCCACCGCGTCACCCAGCACGAGCAGACAGAACATCGCCAGCATCATCGCCAGCACCCTCGGCACGATCAAAAATGAAATCGGCTCGATCGCCAGCGCCCGCAGCCCATCGACCTGCTCGGTCACGACCATCGATCCAAGATCCGCAGCATTGTTGGCACCAACACGACCTGAGAACATGAGACCGATCAAAATGGGTCCAACCTCGCGCAGCACGGCATAGCCGGTGCCCCAGCCAAGCAGCCCGTAGGCCTGAAATCGCTGCACGAAAATGCCCGATTGAATCACCATCGTCCCGCCGGTAAACAGTGCCGTCAACGACACAATCGGCACCGATACCACGCCCATCTTGTACAGATTGCGAAGCAGCTCTCGCCCATCGAAACGCCCGCGAATCAGCATCGCAAACGTGTAAAAACCGAGCAGCGCCATGCCGCCGACTTCTCGACACAACGACAGCACGACTACGCCCAACGCCAGCAGAGCCTTCGTCATAACGGACCATCCAGCTCGCCGCGCACAAACTGGCGGACCACTGGGCTCGGGCTGTCTTCCATCCCCACCGAGGGTCCGTCGTAACACAGCGCGCCTCGATAGACCATCAGCATCCGGCTCGCAAAGCGCCGCATCGCATCGAGATCACTCGACACAATCAGCGTCGTGCTTTGGGTCAGCTTCTGCTCGGCCTTGAGCAGATCGTAGATCTTCGCGGTCGTCACGGGATCGAGTCCCGCCGTCGGCTCGTCGTAAATCAACAGTGGCGGACGGGCTACCACGGCCCGAGCCAGCGCCACCCGCTTGCGCTGACCGCCTGAGAGCTGAGATGGCATCTTTTCGGCATGGGTGGCCAGGCCCACCCCGCGCAGCGCCTCACTGACTCGCTCCAACAGTTGGTGTTCGTCCAGTGACTCTTGTCGAAATCGAACGCGTTGTCGCAGCGGAAACGCGACGTTTTCAAACACCGTCATCGAGTCAAACAGCGCATTGTTCTGAAACAAGTAGCCGATCTGCGACTGAATCTTGCGCAGCAAATCGGGGCTCGCGCCGCCTAGGTCTGCACCCGCGACTTCGACGGAGCCGCTCTCGGGACGGACCAATCCACAGATGATCTTGAGTAGCAAGCTCTTGCCCGAAGCGCCCGGCCCACACAAACCACAGGTCTCGCCCTGGGCAATGCGCAGCGAAATTCCGTCGAGAACCGGCGGTTTCGTAGGATCCAAGTGCAGCTTTTTGATGCTGCCAAGAGCAATCACAGCGACGAGCTTATCGCCGAACCGAGGTCAGCAGCGCAAGCGTTTTTGGGCATTTTGGTTCACGTCGCCGAGTTGCCATCTCTCTGGGCGCACCCAGCTAGCGTTTGACAGCCGACATTGCGTGAGTACGTTCCCACCATGCCGATCTACGAATATGAGTGTGAATGTGGCGCTGTACTCGAGTCGCTCGAGTCCCTGGGAACGGTGCGGGAGCGCTGCGGTGAGCTGTGTCGCTGCACAGCCGGCTCACAGTTCCCGAAAGGCCAAGGGCTCGTCAGCAAGCTGATGTCGGCCAGTGGCATTCGCGGCGATGGACGAGAAGCCCGCGAGCCGGTCTTCAGCCCGGTCAAACGCCAAAACCGCCCCGGCTGCGAGGACTGCGACTGCAGCGTGAACTAGAAGCTGACGCCAAACGAGAGCGCTGCTCGGTAGTATAGGACGACGGCGGTGCTGTTAAACAGTACCGGTAGGCTGACAACCTCTCCGCCTAGGTGATAGCGGCCGGAAAAAACGTACTTGATACCGAGCTCGGGAATGGCAACTCCGTAGTGAGAGGCGATGACACTGCCAGCGGCCCCCGACAGCGCCACCGCATAGCCGAGGCTCAGTCGCGGATAGATGTAGAGATTGGGAACCGGCAAGGCAATGTCGTACTGAATTCCCACTGGCAGCATCAACGTGCCCAAATTGGCTCGAAACTGCACCTGCACCGGAACGATCAGATAGGCGCTCGCTGACTGCGTAAACGCCCACGCAAACTCCAGCCCAGCCACGCCTTGGTGAAGCACGCCGCAGCCGCCGCTGAAGTAGACACACGGCGCAGCGCCAACCTTCAGGCTCAGCATGTAGCGACCGATCTTCGCGGTCGAGACCGGGCCGCCGGAACCACCACCACCACTGCTCGCACTGCTGTTCGACGAAGTACCGCCAGACGACGTGTTCGTGGAACTGCCACTTCCGGTCGAAGAGGTGCCGCCACCCGTGCCCGTCGTACCACCGGTTCCGCCAGTTGGATTCGTCGTGGTCTGCGGATTGGCCTCCGTCTCCATCGGATCTTGCTGGACCGGATCGGGACGCGGCTTTTTCTTGGCCTCCGCCGGAGCACCGGCCAAAGTGAGCGCTATGCCGATGAGCACACCCAGCCGAGACATTGATGTGCGCTGAGGCGTATCGACCATGAACTCCCCCTTGCAAGACCCCACTACGGAATGCGCGGCTTGAGCATCGGCATGACGGGCCGACCCGCACAGGCCGCCGGTGGCGTCAATCGCAAAGCGTGAGCCAGCGTCGCGGCGAAGTCGACCTGATCGATCACACCGTACTCGCCAGGATGAAACGGCTGGCCCCAAAACACCATCGGAACCTCGGTATCGTAGCGATAGAACGAGCCATGCGACGTGCCCTGTTCCTTTTCACCGTACTTGCCCCAAAAGTAAAACGGCGCCATCACCAGCACCAGCTCTCCTCCTCGTGACGGGAAGTAGCTGCGCACGACGGCCGTCGCAACATCGGTCGGCGGAACCCAGCCGCGCATCATCTGCGTTCGCGTGAAGTAGCCGATGACGCCGGGAATCTCGAGCACCGCCCGGCCTGCGACCTCCTCGACCTGCGCCGGATCGGCCTTTGACTGCGCAATCATCTTGGGCGAAATGTAGACGCTGGGATCTTCCAGCGCCGCCACCCACTCACCCTGCGTCGAATAGAACTGCGACAGCGCCTTTTGGACTGTGTCTTTTACGATTCCTTTTCGCACCCGGCCGGCCAGGAGACTCTTCTGCATCGCCTCCTCGGGAATCGGTGCGGCACCATGATCGGCAGTAAAGGCCACCACCAACTCGCCAGGCTTGAACTTCTTTTCGAGATCCTGGAGCAGCTTCTCAAGCAGGCGGGTAACGATCTGTCGCGCGAGAACAT
>CALLYL010000887.1 GCA_937859535.1 uncultured Myxococcales bacterium | reverse complement strand
TCAGATTCTTGGTTGGGTCGTTTTGTTAGGGGCTCTAAGCCTGATCAGCGGGTGACCGTCTCGGAGGTGGGTGGGGGCTGCCGGCCAGCGACGGTGGTGAGGGGGGAAGTGGCTTAGGGCGGGCGCACTTGCGGCGAGTTTGTCGAGCGACGAGGCCCAGCTTTTTTGGTTTCCCGATACTAGATTCGCCGCTATCCTCGGTGCCCTTATGCTCCAAGCTGGAATCGTCGGCCTACCAAACGTAGGCAAATCCACCCTGTTTAACGCCGTCACCCGTACCCGCAAGGCAGAGGCGGCCAACTATCCCTTCTGCACCATCGAGCCCAACCAGGGCGTGGTCGTTGTACCCGATGAGCGACTGGCCGTTCTCTCGAAGCTTAGTGGATCGAAGAAGCTCGTTCCGGCCGCGATCGAGTTTGTGGACATCGCTGGTCTTGTGAAAGGGGCCAGCAAAGGGGAAGGACTGGGCAACAAGTTCCTCAGCCACATTCGCGAAGTCGATGCCATCGTGCACGTGGTGCGCTGCTTCGAGAATGGCGACATCACCCATGTCGATGGCACTGTCGACCCGATTCGCGACATTGAGGTGATCAACACAGAGTTGATCCTCGCGGACCTGGAGGCTGTGACACGTCGCAAGGAGCGCAGTGAGAAGCGGGCGAAGCAGAACGATAAGGACGCCAAGGCGGAATATGCCCTGTGCGAAAAGCTGCTGCCTCACCTTGATGCGATGAAACCCGCGATCACGATGGAGCTGAGCGATGAGGAACGCAAGCTGCTGAAGAGCTTCTTTCTACTCAGTGCGAAGCCTTGCATCTATGCTTGTAATGTCGCCGAATCGGAACTGGCGGCGGCGACCAAGGATCCCGACAAACATCCCTTGGTGTCTCGGGTTCGTGAGTACGTGAAGCACGCTCATGCGGCCAGCGCGTGTGTCGTGAGTGCGGCGATTGAGGCCGAACTGGGTGAGTTACCGGAAGAGGATGCCAAGGCCTATCTCACGGATCTGGGTGTCGAGGACAGTGGCGTGAACTTGCTCATCAAGAGCGTCTATTCACTGCTTGGTCTTCAGACGTACCTGACCACGGGCGAAAAAGAGACCCGCGCCTGGACGATTACCAAGGGGATGAAGGCACCGCAGGCCGCTGGCGTCATCCATGGGGACTTCGAGCGAGGCTTCATTGCGGCCCAGATTGTTCATTACGATGATTTGGTTGCGTTCGGTTCGGAAGCGAAGGCGAGGGAAGCGGGAAAGCTGCGTATCGAAGGCAAGGAATACGTAATGCGTGACGGCGACGTCGTGGAGTGGCGCTTCAACGTCTGAGTGCGTAAGCGAAAGCCGGGGGGCGGAACGGCAGTCGGCTGGGGTCGCACCACCATCGATTCTATTCCGTGTACTCGATTTTGTACTTGTCTAGCTTGCGGTAGAGCGTCCGGCGATCGATTCCCAGGACTTCCGCTGCGCGGGTATGGTTTTGACCTAGCTCATCCAAGATACGCAGAATGTGAACTCGTTCGACCTCATCGAGGGTGCGTGGGCCGCCGGTGCGTTCGGCCCCTGCCACCTTGGTCAGTCCAGTGATGTGAGGTGGCAGGTCTTCCAGTCCGAGCACCGGAGGTCTTCCAATGGTCAGCGCGCACTCGACGGCGTTCTGTAGCTCGCGGATATTGCCTGGCCAGGAATAGGTTTGCAGTCTGCGGAGTGCTTCGCTGGAAAACTGACAAGGCGTGTTCTCTGGCGCGAGCTGCTTGAGGAAGCTCTCAATGAGGACAGGAATGTCCTCACGACGCTCATGCAACTCCGGCAGGTACACGTTGACGACGTTCAATCGATAGTACAAGTCCTCGCGAAACTCACCTCGACGCACCGCTTCGGTAATGTCCTTGTTGGTGGCCGCGATGATACGAACGTCGACGTCGATGTTCTCCCGGCCGCCGACCCGACGGATGGTCCGTTCCTGAAGCGTTCGTAGCAGCATGGTCTGCAGGTCAGGCTTGAGCGACTGGACCTCATCGAGGAAGAGTGTCCCTCCCTCTGCCGTTTCCAGCAGACCCTTTTTCATCTCGGTCGCACCGGTGAACGCGCCCTTTTGGTGGCCAAACAACTCCGATGCGACCAGTTGTTCAGGAAGTGCTCCGCAGTTGATGTCAACAAACGGCTTCCCGGCGCGATGGCTGTGATAATGCAGCGCACGCGCTACCAACTCTTTACCAGTTCCGGTTCGCCCCGAGATGAGCACGGTGGCCTGACTGGGGGCGGCGCGCTCGATGATGTGAAACACTCGCTGCATCGCCGCTGACTGTCCGATGATGCGGTCAAAGCGATGGCGCTCTCGAACGTGCGACTCGAGCTGTTGCAGTCGTGTCCGAGTGGCGCGATGTGCCAGTGCTCGCTCGATTCGTCCCTGGAGGTCGAGCAGGTGGAGTGGCTTGGTGACATAGTCATCCGCTCCCAGCTTGATACAGGCCACTGCTTGGTCGATGGAGCTAAACGCCGTCATCATGACGACCGTGATTTCGGGAAATCGCGGACGAACCTTGGACAGCAGGTCGATTCCGCTCATGCCCGGTAGGTTGATGTCGCTAAGGATTAGATCAGGGGTTTCTTCCTCGAGCAGCTTCATGGCCTGCTCGGCGTCTGGGGCACACCGTAGGCTTAGACCGATTCGGGACAGAAACCCACTGACGATCAGCATTTGGTCATGATCGTCCTCCACGACCAAGACGCTGGAATGAGGCTTCTTCATTGCGTCGGCTCTCTCACTTTCAACTGCACAGGTTTGGCTCAACTGGTTCGGTGCGACGGGGACACCGACGCGTCCACATTAGTAAGCCACAGAGTTACCTATTTGAGGTTCCCACGGCAATGAGGAGGATCGCAAGAGTGCCCCGGTTTCCGCAAAAATGCCTCGGTCAGGCGGCAACTGGCTGGTATCTTCCGCTCAAAACACACGGATCAGGCATGGCATGTTGGTTGCTCTGCCTGGAACCCAAAAAATAAACACCCATGTTCCCCTACGGGATGGGTCAAGGAGCGGTTGATGTTGACTATGAAATCTCTCGTTACTGTGGGCGCTGCGTTGTGTGGCGTCCTTATGGTTTCGGACGCGGCGCACGCACAGGTCGTGGAAGTCAAGCAAGAGTTCGGTAAGTTGGAAGAGGTCAAGACGGTCGTTTGGAAGGCGTCGGCCTCGGCCGGCTTTTCGATCAGCACCGGTAATGCCA
>CALLYL010000886.1 GCA_937859535.1 uncultured Myxococcales bacterium | reverse complement strand
AAGACGCCGTCTCGTTTCTAAGGTTCTGCTGGCGGTCGGGATCGGTGGTGTACTGTTGATTGGGAGTCGTACTCTGCCGGTGACGCTGATGCAAGCGGGAATGCAGGGCGTGGGAACTCCGGGCAGCGCTTCAGAATGGAAGATGCCGCTGGCCCAGAGCTGGCCGGCGGAACGAGTCTGGAGCGAGCGCTTAGAGGAGGAGTATTCCGAGTTTGTGGCGCGGCTCGGACAGGCGGTCATGCTCAGGCGCTGTCGACGCTTTGATCTCTGTTTGCGTGATCCGTCAGCAAACACTCTGTTTGATTCGGCGACTGATCCGACGCTCGCTCTCGATGTAGACTGCGGGGATCTTCCGTACGTTTTGCGTGGCTACTTTTCCTTCAAGAAACATCTTCCCTTTGCCTTCGTTTGTGATGTCCACGGTGTTGGCGATCACATTCGCTATATGTCAGACGTAACCCCGGCCAAGAGTTGTAGCTGGCAGAACTATAAGACGCCACATCAGGTGTTGCGTGGGATGAGTGACTCAGTTCACTCCGGAATGTTTCGGATGGCTCCCTCCGTCGAGGGCTCAGACTTCTATTCTGCGGCAGTGAACCGTCGAGCCATTCGGCCCGGAACGGTATATTATGACCCCAATGGGCATGTTTTGACTGTTGCAGAGGTTCGTGCGGATGGGAGTGTGTTTCTGATCGATGGTCATCCAGACGGAAGTCTGACCTGGAAACGGTTTGGTGCGGCATTCGCACTGGGGGGACACAGTCAAGGCGGCGGGTTCAAGAACTTTCGCCCACAGCGATTGGTGAACTCACAGGTGCAGCGTGATGGCAATCGTGAACTGCCATTGTTCGACGGAGAAGCCCAATGGAACAAGAGCCTCTGGGCTGTCACTGGTAAGCCTGGAACATACTATACCTTCGTGCGGCAGAGCCTGGCTCTGGGAACGACTCCCGACGCCGAAACAGATTTTCGGGAAGAGGTTCGGGCGCTCTGTCGTGATGTGAGTGAGCGTGTGGATTCGGTACAGGCTGCCATCACCGCAGGTCTGTCGGCACGTCCGCATCCAGGTGAACTGCCCAGCAACATCTATGGTACTACCGGCGAATGGGAAGACTTCGCCACTCCATCCCGAGATGCGCGTCTCCGGGCCGCAGTGCGTGAGACCTATGATCTGGTGTCCGCGATTCCCAAAGACAGTTCTCAAGTCCCAAGACTGCGTATCGCTTGGCGAGAGGAATCGACCAAAGCAGAGTGTCGGTTTTCCTATCTAAACTCTCAGAGCAAGTCCGTGGCGTTCACGATCGACGACGTGCTCGATCGACTCTACGCGCTGAGTTTCGACCCCTATCACTGCCCAGAGTTACGATGGGGAACTCCGCCGAATTCGCCTGAGCTGGCGAGCTGTCCCAGTGACCCGAAGAAGCAGGAGTGGTACGAGAAAGAGCAGAGACTTCGCAACCGTATCGATCGTGAATACGGGGCACCGACACCGTTGTCCAGTGGTCCTTTGGTTCCTTCATCGATCGACTTTCGTGCGTTGCTGCACTGAACGAGTTGTCTGATTCTGTACCGATGGTGCGAGACCTCCGCCTACTTACTGATTCCCACGTACTTCCTCCAGCACGACAGCGACTCCTTCACTGCGAGGGCTATCGGGCGCAAGATGTTCTGTCGCATAAGGGAGTGACTTGGAACAAGTACGAGGGAATGTCGGTGACGCTCCAGCCGACTGTAGGAAATTTGACGGTGTCGGCGATCAACGGTGGCGGGTTCCAGACCACCCCGGGTCTCACCGACTGGGGAAATACGTTTGATTCCGACTACTATCCTGCGGGTGCGACGACCTTCCCAATGCAAGGTGCCACCTATCGGTCGATCTCGGGAGTTGTTGCCACTCGCCACGGTGGCGAGATCATGCCGGTACGCAACAAAGACTTCGTTCCGTAGCCCAGGGTTGCGCACCCCCATTCACTCCGCAGCGGATTGACTTCGCGCTGCGGGGGGGGCAATCAGGGATGTCTCTTTCCATCGATCCGAGCCGTCGCTGCTGGCAGCGCTTGGTGGATCCATAAAGGCTGCTTGCGGTCGTTATCAAACACAATCACCAGTGATTTGCCATCATGAGTTGGTGTGACTCCTTCGGGCTTTAGCCCGGGAAATCGACGCAATAGTTGGAGCGTTCCATCGTTCCTGCGCAGCCACAGCGCTCCACCTCCATCTAGCGGCATCTTCTTGGGACTGTTGGCTAGGATTGCGAGCGAGCCATCCGGTAGAAAACTCATGTCAGACACTCCCTGGATGACTTTTCCAACTGCTCCGTCCACGGCTAGCGGTAGCTCTGCAAAGACCTGGATGCGGCTTGAAGGGAGCACTCCTTCCTTCAGCGCTGACAAGACCCCACGCACGCGCAAGATGTAAGCGGCACCTGCTGCGTTTTGTGGAGACTTGAGTCCGATGAACAGCTCACCATCGTGAAACGCGAGCGCTTCGATGTCGACCGGACGTCCGCCAAACACTGCTGATTCTGCCATCGCGCTGGCCAGGTCCAAAGAACCCAGTATCTTCAGCGTACGTCCTTCCAGCATCAGTTGGTAGAGTCGCCGCCGCTTCGCTTTGTCATGACCCTTGCGATTGGCAGAGTGTGAGGTTGCCAAAAAGTAGCTGCCTGCTGGACCCTGACAGATGGCTTCCGCGTCGTTGAGTTTGTCGAGCCCAACAATCGGAATCGGCGCAGGGTCGAACACACCTTCTCGATTCATGGCGAACAGCCAGGGCGCGTGGTTGGTTCCGCTCTCTTTGCTGCCGGTATCATCGCTGATGATCAGATATCTGGACAGCGTGGGGCTCCACACGATTCCCGAAGGCTCAGGCATGCTGGTGCGAGCAAGCAGTGCTTCAGGAACGGTCACCACTGTGGGTTCATTGCTCCACGCGCTCTGCGGGTCACAGACCAGCGTGAGTGTCACCAGCAGCCATTTACCGATAGCTAACACGGAACGCGTCTCCAGGCAGTAGTGGAACTGGCTCATCCAGCTTTACTACGATTCGACGACCCCACATTGGTACTGTAGGAGTTGGACGCGCCCGCACCGGTACTTCTTCAACCATGGGGGCCAGCTCGACAACATGGGCTCGGAGCGATGCCACCACGACTCCAACCTTGCGCAGATTCACCACAGCGCCCTGTTGATAGTTGCGGATCTGCCGCTCAGGCACATAAGCCACGATGTGTCCGGGGCGACTGGTCACAATCGTGATCACCGGAGTCCCTGCATTTAGTGCATCTCCTGGCCGTTGCAGAATTGCGCCAACTATCCCATCGACCGGTGCCCGCAAGGTCAATTCTCCCAGCGCGTACTCTAGTTCGGCCAGTTCTGCTTCACGAACAGACACCGCGATTCGGTAGGGGCCAAGACGCTCTTCAAGTCGTCGTTGCTGGTCTGATTGCGGGCGAGGTCGGAGTCCCATCAGCTCCAGCTCTCGTGACGAGGCACGTGGCCGGGCAGACAAGTCCGCTGCAATCGACTTCTGTTGCCTACGTGCGGTTTCCACTTCGCTGAGTCGTACGAGCTGCTTGGCTTTGAGCGTAGAGAGTCGCTTGACCGACTGGTCCACTTCTCGCAACTCTGCTCGCATTCGCTGCACGTCAGCATGAGCACGTACGGCTTGGATCTGGCCGCGCTGTAGCTGTGCATCCTGTTGATCTTGTTCTGCGACCAGCGTTGCCTTGGCTTGGGCAAGCTCTGCTTGGACTCGTTGTCGGCGCAGATCAAGTGGTCGCGTATCAAGTTGCGCGACAATCTCCCCAGCCTTGACGAACTGGCCGAGTACCACGCGTACCTCTTTGAGACGGCCGGCTTGCACAGGACCAACAGAATGCAGTCGCTCCTCGACATAGCCGACAGTTGTACCGGGGCCGAGGGTCATTCCGTGCGATAGCACCCAGAATCCAGCGGCAGATACTGCCACCAGTAGCCACGCGGGAATCCGGCCAATCCCAGAGCGTATGGAGTCCTTAAGGCTCAATCGACGTGTCCTGCATGAGCAGCGTCGCACCACTGACTCCGGTGATGGCGCTGACCGATTTGAGAATCTGTCCCTTCTCGGCGGCGTCGCGTATCTTCAGGTGATACGCGTGCTCCTGTGTTCCGCCGCCGAGATCGCGCATGTTGATCAACACAAAGCTCGGCGCGAACTTGGCCAATACTTGGTTCACTGCGCGCTGTTCTTCCGGACCAGTGGGAACTTGCAGCCGGAGAACCGCGTTATACAGACGTCGAGACCCAAACTCCGAAAAGGATAGGTACACCATTGCGCCGCAGAACACGGCGGTGCCCAAGATGGCGATGGTAAAGGCCAGGACTCCGCAAGCGACGCCGATGCTTAGCACTGCGAATGCAAACATCAGATCGCGAGTGTCTTTGAGAGTGGTGCGGAATCGGATCACGGTCAGCGCTCCGACCAATCCCAGTCCGCGTGCGACATCGTCACCAATCGCCAGCATCACGATCGCCGAGACCACACCACCAATGGCCAGTGTGGTCGCAAAGCTGCGGACGTAGGACAGACCGATGTAGGTGGTGACGTATACCCAAGACACCACCATAGATAGTGCAAATGAGAGGAGCAGCGCCGCAAGCGTAAGATCCCAGCCGATGCGAGTCTCCATCTTAGGCCTCCTTCCCGGCGTGTGACGGTGGCCATTGAGCAAGATCGGGACCGATGAGTCCATCTCCGCCCATCGCATCCAAGCTCATTGCCATCACATATTTCGAACAGGCTGAGACAGAGAGTTTCAGTTTCTGAATGAGCTCGCCCACCCACAGCGGCGCGATTCCTCGGAACTTGAGTTCGATGAGCGTCGAAGCTTCTGGCTGGTAGTTTCCTTGACCACACAGATGAATCCACGCCTTCGGATCGCCGATCAACGTTGGTCCGCGTGCGGGTTGATAACAGATGTCGCGATCCAACGTGAGCCGGACTTCTTCTGCTGCATCGATCGACGTAAATGCTTCGCGGCGACAAGAAATGATCACTTTGGGGGTCGCTCGATGCATCAGCATCAGATACAGGAAGTGCTCGAGTGTGCGCTGCTCATCTGCGGACTTGAGCCGTAGCGTGGAAGGAATTTCACCACTAAGGAGCGCGGGAACAGCCTCCATAGGCACCACGGCGCGGTCTTTGAATGTGACTCGCTTCACCTTGCGCTTGACTTCAAAGAACGCTGGGCCCGACGGAGGTGATCCGTAAGCACGGATCCGCAGCTTGCTTCGATCAGGTGCCTTTTGGGTGTGTAGGTCCAAGAAGACGTTGTCATCGGAATCAAGATACAAAGAAGTATTTCGTTGACCGCCGAGCGCCCAATCATCGCAGCGAAGATAGTCTTTCGTCAGCGCGTGAAGCTGCTGAACCACTGCTTCCGTGACCCAGTATTTGAACTCGAATCGCTCAAAGGAGATCAGTTCCTTTTTCATTTGGTGACCTCCTTCAAGGGCGTTCCTACTGCTGCTTCCAGTGCGAGCCAGGCCCTTCGATAGGCTAGACGTGCGTCGCTGTATTCTCTCTGTCCCCGCAGTGCGCTCTCCTCGCTACTCAGCAGCGCCACCAAATCGAACTGCCCGCCCTTTAGCGCAAGCTCCATCAGTTGCTCATGCTCAGCCAGGATCGGTAGGACTACGCGCTGGTAGCGCAGCAGAATATTGCGACGGGTAACAAGCTCTGCATACGCTGTGTAGACCGTCTGCTTGAGCGTCTGAAACTGTGTTTGGGCGAGTGCCTGTTCCAGATCCAATTCCGCAGTGGCGACACGAATTGGCCCGCCGTTTAGGTTGAGTACGGGCAGCGGAAATTCGATCCCCACCAGCCCTTCGTTGGGATAGGTTGCGGACGAAGTAGATCGATATCTTCCGCTGAGTTCAAACCACGGCCAGCGTCGGGCTTTTTCCGCACGGAGCGCTTGTTCACGCTGCACGATGCGCGTCTGTGCGGCCTTCAGGGCGGGTCGTGCTGCAAGCGCTTGTTCCGCCAGGGCATCGACGTCAGGCAGGGCACTCGGTTCCAGATCAGTAGGAACCTGGCCGCTCACTTCAAGTGGCGTAGCGGACAGAACGCCAAGTAGCGTGTGAAGCTGGGACTGTGCTTCGGTTCGCTTGAGCGAGAGATCATCCAGGTCACGTTGTGCATACAGCGCGGATAGTTGCATGAGGTTCAGATCGATTCGGGTCGCTCCCCCATGTGTTACGCGGGTCTGTAGTAGCTCGCTCATGCGTTTGCGCAGTGCCAGCATTTGGTCGTAGATGCGCGCTTGTTCTCGAAGCGCTAGTAGCGTCGAGTGGGCGGTCCGTACTTGGGTTGCGATCGCCCACTCTTGTTCTGCGATTTCGAACTGCACTTGTTCCAGATGGGCGCGTGCTAGCGATCGGTTCGCCGACCAAATCACCGGCTGCGGGGGAGTCCACTTGAGCGTCACTGCGAATCCCATCTGTGACCCGGTCTGTACGTGAACCAACTGGAACTGCGCGGTTGGGTTGGTGATCGCTGTGGCACTCACGATCTGTCCTTCCGCGATGGCCCGCTGTTTCCGAAACGCACGCAGACTTGGATTTTGTTTCAGTGCCCGCAGGACCGCTTCGTCTTCGCTGATTCCCGCGCCGTGACTCGTGGTGGGAGGAGTCGCTGGAGCCAACTCTGGTTGGTCTGCTCCGGTTCGTGCTCCGGCAGAACCCGCGCACGCTAGACAGAGCAGTGCAATGACAGAGATTAGCCGCATGGCGCACCTAGCGACGCAATCCAGCCAAGGGATTCCCCACAGCCACCCTGGGCTGACGACTGAGACACAGCGCTTGATTATACAAGCAACAAATCAGTGACTTCCAGAAGGATTCGCGATGTTTGTCGTCTGAAACCATCGCGTCTGGCAGACCTACATTGTGGCCTTGGATCAGGCACTTGGCCGGGCCAAACGGGGAGGGTGTGATGGCCTGAATCGAGCGGCGATGGGACGCTACATCACGTCACATTGGGCGGAGTCTGTTCGTCGGGATGATCTGCTTGTACGTGGACGGGCTGGACCACAACAGCTTGGCGGACGCGGTGCCTGCGGCCTCGTAATACTCCATGGTGATCGTGACTGGCACTCCGGCTGTGAGGCTGATGGTGCCACTGTACTCCGTGACAAGCTGATCCTTCCACTGGTTGATGATCTGTGTTCCGTTCACCCACAGTCGCACTCCTTCATCGGTCTGAGTGTAGAAGGTGTAGGTCTCTGTGAACCGTGGAACGATCTTGCCCGTCCAGCGAATCTGGAAGCCATCGGCAGGTACCAGAGGGTCGGGAGTTCCAGTGAGGAAGTCAAAATTTACCGTCGGAGAGACCTTCGATACCTTGAGCGTAGCCTTGCTGAAATCATGCGTCGCGTCTCCGGCCAGAGTCTGATAGATGTCAGCTTTCAGCCCGCAGGTCGCTGCCGTGCAAGTGGGCTCTTCTGCCAAATCGAGAACATCCAGGTGTCGGTAGTCTCCGAACGTCTGTAGGTTGCTCAGTTCGGTGTAGTAGTTACAGATACTCGCAGCGGCCGGGGAGGATACGTAGTCGGTGATGCTGAAGGTGTTGGCCGCCGCCACGACCTTGGCTTTGTAGTTTGTGGGATTTAGGGTACCTGTGGCATCAAGCTCGATGATGCGGGCGCGCAGCTCATTGCGGAAGCACTTAATGATCGCGTCCTTGAATCGGTTGTACTGACCGTTTCCTTCTTCCCCGACGAAGAAGGAGCGACCGGCGACCCAGCCATACTGCTCTCCGAACTCGCGGTCTTTATCCTGGGGAATCATCAGGAATTTGCCGTCGGAAGCTCGCTGATAGAGAAAGAAATTGTGGAATCCTTCATCCCACGGTTCGGCCCAGTTTCGGATCGCGATGTAGTCGAGCATCTTTTGGACATCAAAGTTGTCCGTGAGGAATGTCTTTAATGCCGTGAAGTTGTTGGTCGAAACCGCAGTTGCACGCAGC
>CALLYL010000885.1 GCA_937859535.1 uncultured Myxococcales bacterium | reverse complement strand
AGATTCAAGCCACGTTGCTCACTGCGCTTCCCATCGCGAATGTTTTCGCTTTGGCAGCTAGAAATCGACCCTTCCATCTCGTAGCATGGAAAATTACGATGGCGTCTTCTCATCACACGCAGGGTGACGGCCCCGGGGGGGGCGTAATCGAGAACCTGCGGGAAGCAGCTCCGCCTGAGCCAACCGCAGCCATTGCAGATCTGGTGCCCGAGTTGCTCAGCACGATCGGTGATGGTCTTCTTGTGATCCGTTCACTCAACGAATCTCTGGTTTTTCACAATGAGCCGGCGCGACGTCTGCTCGGTTTCCCCGCGCAAGCGTTCGCCGAGACCACCTGGCAAAATCTCGTAGCGCAGATTGGTGATCAGTTGGTCGATAGCGCAAACGCCGCTGTCCACACCAGGCCGTTGCTTGAGCTGCCGCAGGCGGACCACAGCCCGACCACAGGGCGACTCGTTTTGCATCACGAGCGCGCTCTTGAGTGGAGCCTGCGCCGACTTTCCTCGTCAGAAAATCGCTGGCTGTTGGCCTTGCGCGATGCCACACCGCTGTTTGTCAGCGAGCGCTCGCTGCTCCAAAGCAATGGCGTCCTGCAAAACGTCGTTGAGGAGCAGCAGCACCTTCTATACATGATTCGCCAGCTCGGTACGCCGGTTCTGCCAATTTATGCGCGGATCGTCGTGCTTCCACTGGTCGGTCATATTGACAGTGGGCGAGCCGAACACGTCATGGATGCGGTGCTAGCGGCGATCGTTCGGTATCAAGCAGAGGTGGTGATCATTGACATCACCGGTGTCTCGGTCGTCGACACGGCGGTTGCGAACTCGCTGCTTCAGACCGTGCGAGCGGCTGACTTGATCGGCACGCTGAGCATCCTGGTGGGCATCTCCGCCGAGGTCGCACGTTCGATGGTTCACCTTGGAGTTGGACTCGACCGCGTGGTGACCAGGCGTGATCTGCAAGCCGGTATTGCCTACGCGCTGCGCCATACCGGCCACTCGATCGTCCGCGTTCGGGAAGAAATCGACTGGTTGGCATCGGTGGCAACGGAAGGGCAGCTCGCGAAAACCAGTGAGCGAGCTACGTCAACACCGACGACGGAGACCGACCTTTCGCCTCCACCCCCTCGCAGTACGCCAGAGGCCCCTCTGTAACCAAAACCGACGACTACCCAACGTTGCCAGCGGGATACCAGCAATTTGCGCACCCTAGGCGGCCAAACCGTGTAGGATGAAGGTCATTCTTCCGAGCGACTCCGCTCGGTGATTGTGCCGTTGACTGAGGAACTTGATGACTGCGACGCCCAACGCAGATTACGAGCCAAGCACACGTAGTGCCAGCTCGATCTCAGGGGTGCTCAAAGTCGCGCAGCGAGGGGGAAGCTCGAATAGCCGCGAGGTCGAACCACGTATCGCAGACCTGGCGCGCTCCCCCAAGATCGCTGTTCGAGACGTGATCTCCGGATCGATCTCGGCCCTGGTCACGATCAGTTACAGCCTGTCGTTTGCGGCAATGATTTTCTCGGGTCCGCTCAAAGGTCACCTCGAAGACGGCGTCCGCATGTCACTGATGAGCGCGGGCCTCACGCTGATCCTGGTGGCTCTGACGAGTCCGTTTTTTTTCGCGATCGCCGGACCGGACTCACGATCGGCAGCGGTGCAAGCCGCGATGGCGATGATGCTGACCGAGAAGATCGCCGACAAAGATCCCTCGCCGCACATCGTGTTTGCGCTGGCTCTGTCGACAGCCGTAACGGGTGTCGCACTCTATGTCCTCGGCAAGCTCAAAATGGGACGCTGGGTTCGCTATATTCCCTATCCGGTCGTCGGAGGCTTTCTGGTTTCGACCGGTTGGGTGCTTGCGGTCGGTGGCCTGCGCGTCATGGTGCCACCTGACGTACAGGTCAACTTCGATCTGCTACCGCAGCTCTTACAGCGAGGAGCCGTGGGTCAAACACTGTTTGGGATTGGTTTCGCTGCGACCATGTTCATCGTCTTGGGTCGCGCCCAACAGTATTTCGCGCTACCCGCGCTGCTCGTTGGTGGAACGCTGCTGACGCACCTCATCATCGCGATCGACCCTGAGCTAAACATCGCTCGCGCTCAAGAACTTGGCTGGCTGCTGCGAGTGTCGGACAACCTGAACGTCAGCATGCCTTTTATCCCGTTTGCGACGGGGGCCCTGGAGTGGCCGGCGGTTCGCAACTTTATCTTCGAGGTGATCACGCTGATCTCCGTCACGGCGATTGCGGTGCTGGTTACCGCCGCCGCGATTGAAGTGGCGACCAAGCGTGACGCAGACCTCGATCAAGAACTAAAAGGCCACGGCATTGCCAACATCGTGTCCGGTCTGTGCGGCGGTATCGTTGGCAGCAATGCCGTCGCACGAAGCATGCTGAACTTGCAGGCGGGAGCAGCGACGCGACTATCAGGAGTCATCGCCGGCACCTTGTGTCTGTTCGTCCTGTTTATCAGTCCGAAGCTGGCAAGCCTTTTGTCCCGACCAGTTCTTGGTGCCACGCTGGTCTACCTGGGGCTGCGGCTCTTGCAAGAGTGGCTGTTCAAAGCGTACTGGAAGCTCCAGCGCACCGATTACATGCTGGTGGTGCTGATGTTGGTGCTGATCATCGTCACCGGCATCTTCGTCGTGGGCCTATTCGTTGGTGCGCTCGCGAGCTGCTTGATCTTCGCGGTCAATTACAGCCGCGTCTCGGTCGTAAAGAACTCGTTCACCCTCGATGAATACGGCAGCAAAGTCCAGCGCTCGGCGGAAGAAAATCAGGTGTTGCGCATCCGTGGTCGGCAGTATTGGGTGCTGCGTCTGCGCGGCTACCTGTTCTTTGGTTCGATCGTGGGCCTAGTGGCGGACATTCGGCAGCGGATTCGGCGCTCGTACGCTCAGGATGCCCAGCCTCTCAAGTCGGTGGTGGTCGACTTCCGCTACGTCAACGGCATGGATTCCTCGACAGCGCTGACGTTGGTGAAGCTGCGCCAGACCATTGAGGATCGGCGTATGCAGCTCATCTTTACCTCGCTCAACGCCGAAATGGAACGAGCGCTGCGTCGGGAACACTGCATTCGGGATGACGACGTGTGTGTTGTGTTCGACGATCTCGATGCCGCTCTCGAGTGGTGTGAACAGCGGGCGGTCGTCAACGAGCCGAGTCTGTCGCGGGTGGATATGCCGTTTGTACAACGGCTCGCCAAGGAGTTTGGCAGCCTGGATCTCGCGGTACGCTTTACTGATTACGTACAGCGCATCGAGTTGAAAAAGGGCGAGTACCTGTTCCGTCAGGGTGATGCCTCGGGCGCAACCTACGTCGTGGAGTCGGGCCGTGTCAGCATTGTGCTCGAGCGACCCGATGGTGCACCGCTTCTACTGCGCTCCGTGACCAGCAACACCACACTCGGTGAAATGGGCTTGTATCGACAGAGCATTCGCTCCGCTTCGGTGGTTGCGGATGCACCGTCGGTGGTTCACAAGCTCGAGCGCTCGGCACTCGATCGCATGGAAACCGAAGCCCCCCGAGTGGCCGCGGCCTTCCATACCTTCGTCATTCGCACGCTCGCCGATCGACTGCATGTCGCAGACAAAGCGATCTCGGCACTGGAACGCTAGCGCCCGAAACCCGCACAATCCGCCGCCCAACATCGAGACGTTAGCTGCCCATCCGGCGGTGATCCGTCCACTTTGATTGACTCGGCGTTCGGGCTGTAGCAACCTTCGCAGACCGTGACAGCGAAAGCTTGCGCCTGGCACCTACGTTCGGGAAGGAATCTGCTCCTTGGTTTGGGAGCATCTCTTCTCCTTTCATCTGTCGGCTGTTCTACTCGCCAGCCGCTCGCGCCTGGTTGTCGTCCGTGGAATGGCTCTGACTCCAGCACCGAACCACCCGCCCACTGCTTGTTTTTCCCCGGCAGTCTCGCGATGGACCCGCTCGGTGATGTGCTGTACGCCGCCAACACGAACGCCGACCTAAGCTTCGGCGGTGCGACGGTGGTGGCGATCGATATCCTGCGCCACGCCCGCGCCATCGAGTGCTTCCGCCGCTTCGGTAGCGATCCGGGCACCGCTGGCGACAGCTTCTGTGGCAAGGTCTCATGCAGTGACTCGGGCGCGGTCTTGGGAACCGGTGCCACCATCGAACAAACGGAGAGCAAGGAAGCCGATACGGGCCAACGAGCGGCCGACTTTGATCGCTGCTATTGCCAACGCGACCTCGACGACCCCACGGTCGTGAGCTGCGAATCGCAGCGGTTCGTAATGTCCGATCAGACCGTCAAGATCGGCTTCTTCCCCGGTGAGATGCAGTTGCTCGCCGAGGATCCTCCCAACTGGTTGGCCCTTCCTGAAAGGGCTGCGCTGCGTCGCGGTCTGCTGCTCGCGGTTCGTGGCGATCCATCGATTACTCTGCTCGAAGCGGCCCGACCGCTGCGACGAGGACGATCCGGCGGCGACTCACCCGAGCTACGACTTGGCTGTGACAAACCCAGTCGCTTGACCGACGCCGAAATCGCAGCACCACAGTCGTCTCATCAGGCGGGCACCTCCTACACGCTCTCGACCTGCAACGAGGCCAATCGCGTCAACCGCACGCCCGACGACGTCTGGGTCAATCCCGATGACGAGTCACAGGGCACCAGACCGCGCTTCGAGCTACCCGCCGAGCCAATCAGCGTCTACCTCGATCGCGGCTGTATCGAGCCCGGATTTACGCACGATCGCGGCACGTTCCTTTCGGATCGCAGCCAGAACCCGCAAGGGCGACCACCGTGCTACAAGCTCGAGGGGGCCAACCTCCGGACGGGAACCTATTACCAGTATCTTGTCTCAAGCCATCTTCCGACGGGGCAAGCGTCGTCATTTGATCTCGGGAAAAATCCCATCGAAATACCGACCCCCGTGCTGTCCGATGTCAGCGGCTCACTCCTATCGACAAGCGACGGCCGCACCGGAGCGTTTGCTCTGGCTCCACGCAAGCATGGCGACCTCAGTCAGCCGTGGTACGTGACTTCGAAGCTGACCAGCACGCTATCGACGTTCCGACTCGGCGTTGGTCCTAAGGTGGTGCCGGGATTGCTGTTCGGTATCTCCAGTCAGTTCACCAACGCGACCCAGGACGTCCGATCGATTGTCTTTGAGCCGAGCGGCGATCGTGCATTCCTCGCGCTGTTCCAGCCACCAGCCCTGGCCGTGGTCGACACGCGACTTCGAGGTGGTGGCAGCAACATCCCTGTCAATCAAGTCACGTCGGTGGTGAATCTGTGCGCGGGCCCGTCTCGCCAAGTCGTCGCCAAAGTGCCGCGCTACAGCATGGGTCAAGTCGTCCTGACAACCCGCGTCTTTGTGACCTGCTATCTGTCCGGCCAAGTCGCCGAGATTGATCCCGATACCGGTGAGCTGATCGGCACCATGCAGACCGGACGCGGACCGCTAAGCCTCGCGCTGAACTTCGGCTCTGATGAGACACCAACGGCAGTCGGCTATCCAGGCGCTGTCGACCCGTGCGCCGATCCACTGTTGTCGACGAGTGACGCGGCGCGGCTCGGGGTGACGTGCCCCGGTATCGGCAATGACCTGCGGCCTCGACCCTTTGGGCCAGGCCAGGCGCAATTGCCTGCGCGTGCCTACGTCAGCAACTATCTCGATAACACCATCTCGGTTCTCGATCTGGACCCGCGCAGCCCGAGCTATCGGCGCATGGTGGCAAGGATCGGGCTGCCGTCTCCCAAACAGGTGCAATAGCTGTGCGACCTTTGTCTTGCTCTTTTGTGTCGACGCGGCTCGCTTGGGGTGCATTCCTCGGGCTGCTTGTTTCGACGAGCTGTAACACCCAGACCGTTACCACCCCGACGCGGTCGCTCGATCGTCCCAGTGACTTGGCGCTCTTTTGTGTCGAATTTGAGACGAAAGAGGGTGGCTGTCTTCCTTCGGGAAATCCACAGACTGATCCCCAGGGTTATCTCGATGCGTACTGTGCCGGCAGCGACTGGCGCAACTACACCCCGGTGGCGACAGTGCTTCCCCGTATTGAGTGCGAGGAAGGACGGCGACGACTCCGTCGGGATGCGTATTACCAGAATGTCCGCTCAGCAGCACAGCTCATCGGACGAGATCCCGACTCTCCCTGTTGTGCTCCCGATGACACAGCATGCACGGCAGTTGCCCCGACGTGCATGTACCGCACCGAGCTATCCCTCATTTCGAACACCGTTCGTGGTGAAATAGCCGTCGCGGATAACGCATTACAGACGCCGGGCCTGTCGACGTATGGCCGCTTGGCGAACCTGCACGGCGGCAAACCCGGCTTCGGTTTTTTGCCCGCAGGCAACCTGCCACTCCATGTCCGTGCGACGGTACCGGTACCTCCAGGAGAGGTAGCAACGACGATGGACGGTCAGTTTGCTTGGGCCGTCACCAGCAATGCAGGCTCTTGCGATCTTTCCGTCGTCAGGCTCCAACCCGTGGCGAACTTAGTGGCCAGAGCACCAGCCTGCGATGACACCGGTCAAACGTGTGCGACCCGCGACTGTGACGGCGAGTCTTGTCCCAAGAACGTCCAGCCTTGGATTCCATCTGGAACGGGAGGCAAAAAAAACCTCACCGCTCGCCCAGGCTGGATCGAGATTGCCCCGTGGTCGCGAGCTGCCGAGCGACGGGTTGTCGTATCTTTTCCGACCTGCGGTGTCGTTGCGGTCGTCGACGCGTCAGATGGAGCCAACAGTGGACGGATCTGGGAAGCCGTTGCCTTTGACCTCAACGACGCAAAAACTCCACCGAAAGTGCTAAGTGCGACCGCGATCGCAGCGCTCAAGTGTCCATCGGACTGTGGTGGCGATGGCTCACCGCTACCGCCCGATGCGATGGACATTCCCCTAGGCGGAGCGATGAAAACGGCCAGCTATCCCGGATCGGTTGCCATCGACACGTATGGTTCGAGGCTGCTGGTCAGTGATGCCGTTGGTGATGCGATCACCGTGATCGATTTCGACGTCAGTGCCACCGATGGAGCCCACCTTCTCTCTGGGCTTCGTCGCATCCCGCTCGATTTCGAGGTTCGCAACGATGGACGCAGCGCCCAGCTCGGCCTGGATACGATCCGCGTCAGCCCACGCACACCAGCGGGTCAGTTTGCCTACGTCGTCGCCCACGATAGCAGTGTTCGGGTTCTCGATCTCGACCGAGAAGTGGAGTGCGAGACAAACCCCGACGCACGATACCTGCTCAGCCAAGCGGGCGGAGCGCTGCGCGTGCTGCCGGACGACTTCAATGACTCGAATCTGCGTCGACTGTCGTGTCTGCCGGTCGATAAGCTCAAGACCCCGCGAGCACCTCTGGCGACGGGTCCAGGTATCTGGCTACCGAACGGCAGCCTGCCTCGTGACATCGGTATCACCCACGTCGACTCGATTCCGTGCACCTCGACGGATCCGAACCAGTGCGCATTTTCTGCGAATCCCGACCCGAGTGCGTACGTACCAGCGAGCGCAGCCCTGTGGGTGGGTGACTTTGCCTGGATTCTTGGCGGTGGTGGCTCGGTGCTTGGCGTACAGATCGCCGATCGCTGTCCAAGCCCGTCGTACCGGGCATGCTTCCCGGAATTTGCAGCGCTGCGACGCCTGGCGCTGCTCCACACTCGCTCACAAGCCCTGTCGAACCCGGAACAGCTTGGATTGCCACCCCAGCCGCAGGCACTCACGGTAGTGCCGCAGGACCGACTCGGCAACATCCGACGATCGGTGCCGCGCTTCGATGAGCGTGCCGATACCGGCGTCAGTGGACCACGTCCCGACAGCGATACCTCCGGTCTACCCATCATAACGACACGCCTCGGAGGCTCCCTGGTCGGTTCTTACACGACACTATCCGAGCCATCGAGTAGCCAAACCCGACGACGATTGATTTTACCGTCTTTGGCTCCTTACTACTATCTGCCGGTCGATCCGATTTGTGACGTCGCGATCGCTGAGCAAGCGCTGACGCTGACCAGCCCCGACTTGAACCTGCCTGCCGAGCCAACCCGGCGCCCCGTAACGACGGTCGCCTTCACGGATCCCGCCGCTGCTTCGTCCGAGTCCTGGACGCTTGGCTGGGAGGGCATTCTCACAGGACTCGGTCGATCGACCGGACTGTTGCAGTCAGACGGCTCGCTCATCGATCTGAACGGTCTGTACTGTAACCGTGGCGTTGAGCCCGGTGACAAGCTGTGGATTACCGGCTGCTACAGTAACTCCGACTGTCCGAGCGGAACGTTGTGCAAACGCGAGCAGACGCAGATCAGCTCCCCCGGTCTGTGCATGACCCGTGATCAGGAAGTGCAGTGCCGAGCCCTCTCCGAACGATTGCTCACCGATAGCACCAACGACACCGTCTGGGCTGCAAGTTGGCTGCGCCGCTATCAGGTCACCAAGGCAGAGCAGCAGATCACCGCCACTCCACCGCTCAGCGACGTCACCGATCGCTTGACGCTCGACGAAATACCCGAGCCCGAGTTTCTGATCGAGAGGCAGAGCTGCAAACTGGTCGATGTAGGCAAGGCGGAGGTCTGCACAGACCCGCTCTTTGCCCCTCCCGTCAAGACACGCATTGACCCCGACACGAAAAAGAACCTCGCACCCGGCGTGGCTTGTCGCGTTACCGGACGCGATGGCACCGGCAAGGCGAGCGCGAGCTGCATCCGCCAGTGCGAGGTCAACACCGACTGCGGAACAGGGTTCGTCTGCGCTCATTCTCGCTTTGACGCTGACGAACGCCCGCTGCTGGCACGAGAGCCTGGTGCTCGCTGTGTGCGGGCTCCGCTCATCGCCAAGGGAACGCCATGGAACGATGGCGGCGGCTGGCGAGCCATGACCCAAGATGAAGCAGCAGCCGTGAAGCTGGCGTGCTTCCCCGACCAACTCCGCTACGAAGTGCGCGGTGGTGATTCTCTTGTCGTCAGGACCGACCGGACCCCATTTGCAACCCTGGTTCGCCGAGGCCCGGATGGCGTCTGTCAGAGGCCCGCAGCGACCGACCCGACCTTCGCCGCCAGCCGAACACTGCAACCACGCATCCGCATCGGTCCGCACGACAGCATGCCAGACGGAGACACTCGTCGCTGTCCATCGGTCCAGCAGGGTCTCATTAGCCACCGCCTCCCAGCCTCTCCCGAGGCGGTGCAGGCACCGAGCTGCCAAAACCTGTTCAAGGATGGCGGCACCGTCGTGCTGCCTTTCGGTCAAAGCGAGTACCCGATCCATGTCGTACACGGCCAGGATTTCTATCCGCAGCCGCCCGATCTGAAGACTGAAAAGCAAGGCCCTAGGCTCGGTCAACCACGTGGCGGCTGGCAGTGGGATCCAAGCTGCGTCAAAAACCCGATGGACCCTCGCTGTGGATCGGACGTCAAGCGAACCGCCGGCGATCCTTGGCTCAACCGCGAGGGCGAGCTTTTCTCGATGCTGCCACTCAACAGCCCGACCAATCAGTGCGTCCTCACCGGCCCGACCGAGGAGGAGTACCCAGTCAACGGAGCCGATCAGATCAGTTGCTCCGGCTTCTGCCGCTTCCCCGGCGATCACACCGAGATTCAGGGCGTCCGACGCATTCACTACGAACATGCGCTGGGCAACTTGGTGTTGCGGGTGCCACGACGACTCGTAAACACCGACTTACCGCTCGACAACCGCCTCAAGATCGCCGACATGACCGGTAAGCTCGTCGACAACCCGAACTATAACCCGATCGTGTGGGCGGTACCGCCCGAGGGTTACTCGGTCGTGTTCTCAGTCGTCGGCGGTGTCCAACCGTTCATCCAGTATGCACAAACGGCGCAGCGCGATGCATCAAGCGGCCTGCTGGCCCAGGGGCTCCGTGCCGCAACCAGCGGTCTCGATGGTGTGGTCTATCTGGTCGACGAAGGACGCAGCGGCTCCGCAACGGGTCTACGCGGCCAGGTAATGCGGCTCGTCGGCAGCATCCTCGATCCGTATTTCCTACTCCGCTAATTTCGGGCGAGGTTTCTGGTGGCCAGTGCACTGTCTACGGGCGATCCGATCCAGCGACTCATCCGCGAGCTATCGAAGCTACCGGGAATCGGCCAAAAGACGGCGACCCGGCTGGCCTTCTTCGTACTGCGAGCCCCCACCGAGCAAGCCCAGAGCCTGGCTCGGGCACTGGTCGAGGTCAAGGAACGCATCCGGCTTTGTTCCGTTTGCATGAACCTGACCGAAGGCGACCCATGCGATATGTGTAGCGATCCATCGCGAGACGATCGGCTGCTGTGCGTGGTGGCGCATCCACCGGACTTGCTTTCGATTGAGCGCACCAGCAGCTTCCGGGGTCGTTACCACGTCCTGCATGGCGTGTTGTCTCCGCTGCAAGGCATTGGCCCAGACGACCTGCGGCTCCGCGAGCTGCTCAGCCGGGTCACACCGCCGACAACCATTGAGGAGGTCATCCTGGCGACCAGCCCCAACGTCGAAGGTGAAGCCACCGCTCTGTACCTGTCAAAAGCGCTCAAGTCCTGCGGCGTGCGAGTATCCCGCATCGCATCAGGCCTGCCCATCGGCGGAGATCTCGAGTATGCGGATGGCATCACCATCGCAAGGGCGCTGGAAGTACGGCGTGACATGTAGCCGCAGGTTGGTAATGCTTGCAACCATCTTTAAAGCCTGATAAAAGGGAACTCACTATCTTTTGGGCTCTGCCCGTCTGCTCTCGGTGAACCAGACGCTAGGGGTCCCACGCGAGGAGAACCGGTCGCCATGGAAATGTTGTTCGAGGAGGAGCAGCGGAAGATTCAGGCAATCTCCGACCGCCTCCAGCGCGACTCGAACTCGATAGCGGTGCTTGTGATTAACAAAGATGGCCAGGAAATTGCCCGTGCCGGTCAGACGAAGGATCTCGACATTACGTCGCTTTCTTCGCTCTTTGCCGGTAACGTTGCGGCGACTTCTGCGATTGCCAAGCTCCTAAAAGAAGAGGAGTTTGGTGGCCAGTTTCACGAAGGCACCAAATATAATGTCAATATCTCCGTGGTTGCCAAGCGAGCGATCCTGGCGGTTCTGTTCGACTCTAATTCGTCGATCGGCCTCGTCCGTCTTCGTGTCCGCCGCGCTTCCGAAGAGATGGCCAAAGTCTTCGAGGACTTGGTGAACAAAATCCAGCAGCAGCAAAAGGGCTCGGGCGGGGGTCAAAGTCCGAATATCGCGGGCGAGATCACCGACGACGACATCGACAAGCTGTTCGGAGAGTAAGATCGTGCTCCGCAGTGGGTTCCCACCGCCGGCCTCCAAGTGTCGAACACTCACTTGCGAGATGGCTGCATCTGGATTCTTCCTGGCATCTAGGAAGTCCCTGGCATATCCAGATTATTGCGCAGCAATGCTTAGCGGTATTTGCACAGGCAGCCAGGATTCGCAAATAAGCGGGATTCAGGATATACGATGAGCTTTATTAATTACAGCTCACGCGAGATCAACTGCAAGCTGGTCTACTACGGACCCGGACTCTGCGGAAAAACCACCAATCTCCAATATATCTATGAAAAAACCAACCCCGATGCCAAAGGAAAAATGATCTCCCTGGCGACGGAAACTGAGCGGACGCTGTTCTTCGATTTCCTTCCGCTTTCGCTTGGTGAAATTCGTGGATTTAAGACCCGCTTCCACCTCTACACGGTCCCCGGCCAGGTGTTTTATGAAGCCAGCCGCCGGTTGATCCTGAAGAGTGTCGATGGGGTGGTGTTTGTGGCCGACTCGCAAGAGGCCCGCTTCGAGGCGAACATTGAGTCACTCGAGGATCTTCGCGGTAACCTGGTCGAATCGGGTTACAATGTCGATAAGATGCCGTTTGTGATTCAGTACAACAAGCGGGATATGCCAAATGCGATGTCAGTGGAAGATCTGCGTCGCGAGCTAAACCCGAACAACGTCCCTGACTTCGAGGCCATTGCGGTCAAGGGGGATGGCGTGTTCGAGACGCTCAAGGCTGTTGCGAAGCTTGTGTTGACCGAGCTGAAGGGTCAGAAAAAAGGTTGAGCCATGTCGACGACAACGCCCAGACTTCGCTCCGATCTGCGCACTGAACCCGTCGAGGACGCGCAGGGTGTGCTCTATTTTGATGTGAGCGACCCAAAGAGTGGCGGGGTTCTGCGGCTGTTCGACTTCGAGTGGCTGCTCGCCCAAAAATTCGACGGACAGCGCGGCTTTGATGAAGTCGCCCGTCTGGCCGAAAAAGAGCTTGGTCTCGCCGCGAACAGCGACGATATCAAGGTCTATGCCGAGCGGCTCTCACAGCTTGGACTATTCGATGGGGTTGCCTCGCAGCCAGGTCGTCTACCGGGCGCACTGATGGCGACGGCGTATCTCCAGGCTGCGGGTCTGGTTCCTCGGGTGGAGGTGGTTCCTTCCACTGGTAAGCCCGCGCCGACCACAACTCCCGTCGTCGCAACCACCGCGAAGCCGATCGAAAAGGCAGCCCCACCGGTTACGCCTAGTAAGCCAGCCGAGGTGGCCGCCCCCAAAGCGACGCCTGCGGTGGAACCGCTCAAGAAGCCGACCGAGCCGGTCGCTCCCGCAAAACCCATCGAGCCGACGCCGGCAATCGCGGCGAAGCCAATCGAGCCGGTGCGCCGGACGCCAGCCCGCGACGACGACGACCGGATGGGTCAGCCGGTCTTGACGCTGCGTCCACCTACCAGAACCTCGACCGAGGCATCAGCGTCCAAGCCACTGCTGAGCGAACCGCCGGTTAAGCCCGCACCACCGGTGAAAGTTGCACCAGCAGTCGAAGCGGCGGCGCCTGCCGCGCCACGCGCCAACCTGCTAGAAGCGCTCGAATCGCTGCCTCCCCCGGTGGAATCCGAGGCAGTGGCCGGTCCGGCCAAGATCGAGTTGC
>CALLYL010000884.1 GCA_937859535.1 uncultured Myxococcales bacterium | reverse complement strand
TTCGATCTCAGATGGCGAGTTGGCATGCCAGGAATCACCACGAAATCCTGATACCAAACAGAGCGCCAGCAGCGCCGCGAGCCCGAGCTGTTTCGTCGATGGCAGCAGAGCCACGCCGAGCGCAGCCAAAGCACACAGCGCAGGCAGCGCGGGCAGCATGTAGCGAACGAGCTGACCGGGAAAACAGAGTGGTAGCGTCAGCCACAACACCACCGTAGCGAACACCGCAATTCGCTGGTCTACCATTCGCTCCGCAGCAAACGACTCGTTCGGAATCTGACGACGGAATAGATGCATGACAAAAGCCCCCGCTGCGATCGTCAGAGGGAGCCGTCGGCCCTCGATCAGGTTGTGAAGCATCGAGGTCCAAATCCCACCCACGCTAAGCACGCTCGTGTGATCGCTCGCCACCATCGCACCGGTAATGTGGCGATGCACCAGCAGCCACATGAACAGCACTACACCTGGAATCGCCGTCGGCCACACTCGCCAAAGGGTCGAGATCGCCAGGGGCGGACGTCGTTCGAGCTTCCACAGCCGAACAAAAACCAGCACCGCCGAGGCCAGGCACACCCAATAGGTGCTCTCCTTGATAAGAACCGCCATCCCACCCAGCAGCGCATAGCCCAGCCAGTTTCGACGCAGCACGCAGACGAACGCGAGCGCGCCAACACCCGTCGCTGGCAAATCCATTTGCACCATCCCGGCTTGAGCAAAAAACGCTGGCGTAAGCCCACACAAAAGCGCCGCCAAAATGCCCGTCCGTCGTGAACCACCAAGCTGGCAGGTCAGCGCGTAGGTGGCAGGAAGACTGAGTGCCGCAACCACCAACACGGTGCCGTGCTGCAATTCTCGCGACTCACTGACATAGCGGTGGAGCAGCGCCAGCACGGATGTCATCAGAGGTGAGCGCACATACGGAGGATGACTCGCCAAAAAATGCGCTAGGCGGTGAACCATCTCGAAGACCTGGGCGAAATAGCACGCAAGCTCGTCCCAATAGTAGGTGTCGCCCAGCATCCGCCACTTTACGCACAGCAGTACCACCGACGAAAGCAGCCAGCCGATCAAGAGCTGCGGCACCGTCACATCGGACGTGCTCGACGGGGCCCGTCCGCCACCGGGCCCACCTGTCTTCGTGGAAGCGCTCTGCATGGGCGGGACTATATCGCAAGCCGATTCTTCCAGGTGGCTGTCAGCGTCGCGGCCATCAAGCAGATTTCTCCGTCTGCCAGGCACGACCATTTGCGGATATAATCTGGACCATGGCGGAATATCTCCCGGCTTCCGAGCCTGCCCCTCAGGTGACCGATTCTCCGGGCCCGACTGGGCCTTCTGTGCTGAAAGTAGCGACTGGACCCGCTGGTCCTCCCGTCGATGCTCCGGCTGAAAAGGCCCGGGCCCGCATCCTCGACATCGCTCGCACCGATAGCAACAACGCCGCCGATGCTGCCCAACGCGAACGCGACAACGCCGTCCGCACCGAGGTGGTTTCAAAGGCTGTTCCCGAGCGATATCTCCAGCTCGTGGAAGAGATGCGCGACGCCGTGCAACTGTTCAATCAGTCGCTACGCCCGCCCGAAGGCCAATCGCTCCCGTATATCTCCTGGCTGGAGAGTCCGAACGTCGCGCTCAAAGACCCCAACACCGGCGACGGCATGCGGGTTCGAATTGCCCGTCGAGGAGCGACCTTCGATCTGCTCCTCCGATTTGCCTCACGGGCGGCACGTGCCGATGTGCCTCTCATCGAGGGCCACGGCGACTTCGGCATCCAGCAGACGCGCACCAAAACGATGATGCGGATTGAAGGCTGGGTCGAGCAGGGTAAGCCGGTGTTCTGGTACAGCCTCGACTTCAAGCGCCTGTCGATTCCGCTCAGCGAGGTGGCCGAGCGCATCGTCGCTGCCATCGCCGCGAACGACTACTCGCTGTTGTCACGCGATCTGAACAGCGAGCAAGCAGAAGCGGACGACCACTACACCCGCGAAGGGTAAGTTAGCCGCGACGCACACGCCACGCTTCGTGGGCTTGCTCGGCCAACTGCGACAGATCGGCAAAACCCCAGCGTCCTTGATCGATCACTCGCTCGCACAGCCGCTGCGGCAGACCCGTCACCGACACATGCGCACCGCTCATGGCCCCGGCCATCGCCGCCGTGGTGTCCACGTCGCCCCCGACCACCACCGCCGTCTCGATGGTTTGGACAAAGTCGGTCGGGCTGCGCAAAAAGCTGTACAGGCTCCACAGCACGCTCGAGACCACGTAGCCCGAAATCCCCGACCACTCGCCCTCATAGCCTGGACACAGCCCCGCCCGAGCCATGAACGTCGCTGCCGCATCGGGAGAGAGCGTCACCCACGATGACACCTGATAGACATCGAACGCCACCGTTTGATCAATCGAACGCACCCACTCGGACAGCTCGGCCAAGAACGACTCGGTCACGATCGGTTTGCCTCGGAGCGCCAGCGCCACCGCACCAGCGATTGCCACCGCACCAGCGGCACATCGCACATCCTGATGAGTAATCCGGGACTGCTCCCGTGCCGCCGCAATCAATGCGTCAGGGTCATCGGCGTACCATAGACCGATCGGAGCGACTCGCATCGCGCTGCCATTGCCAGCCGATGGGGCCGGAATGCCCGCTTCATCGGGAGCAACCCCCTCCGACAGTCGCCGCGCCACCTCTGCGGTGGCCTTTCCAGCACCCACCACTTCGCCACTGCGAAACAGGCGGGCAATCCTCGCCGCATAGTCGGCCACGTCGAGCTGTCCATGTGCCAAGAGCCCGAGCAACAGCTCCCGCGCGAGCTGGCTATCGTCCGTGTATTGACCGTAGCGAGACTGCCCCAAAAAAGTATCGTCGAGCAGCCCTTGTCGCAGCACTTTTTCGGCGTGACGCTTGCAGTCTTTTGGTGGCAAACCCTCGACCGGAGCACCCACCGCGTCCCCGATACATTGCCCGAGGAGACAGCCCACCCACTGCTCCTTCGACGGCATTGGCTGAAGCAGAACCTTTGCAGAAGAACGATTCGATTGGGCAGCAAGCATCGTCTACACATTCTACGGGCTGATCATTTATATCCGCAAATTTTGTGAAGTACGCTGCTCAATGAACGACCAGAAATGATCGATGCGCGCTCAAACCCGGCTCCTGTCACGGGCTCACCGGCCGGGAGCCGCGTGACCAGCAAGCCAGCAGGACGGCGCACGGTCACAGCAGCGTGAACCAGCGGCTACACCACTCACGGACCAGCTCGCAGATTTCCACTGAATCCGTCGCTGTCTGGTGCGTCTTGGCACCGTGGCCCAGCCATTGCTTTGCCTCTGGACCAAAGAGTAGGAACCAAGAATGCGACACACCTCGTTCACCCATGCGCTCTGCGCACTCGCTCTGCCGCTGTCCCTGTCCCTCGCTGCTTGTGGCGATGAGAGGCGTCCTGCCAATGACACCGAAAAAGACCTGGTCGTTGCGGTGCTCGAAACGGGACTCCACCTACATGATACCAACTCCAACGAACGCATCACCCTCCCCCCCGGAACAGAGACGCTCATTGGCTTGGTAGTGGATGCTGTCTGTAGTGCCAAAGTATCCACGGTTACCGTCGGAGATCACGTCAAAGAAACCCTGGTTTTTGACTGTAAGGACGGCGATTTCAAAGGCAACTTCAGCCGCGAGCTCGATCACTATTCCTTTGATCTGTTTGCACGCACTTCGCTTGATGTCACCTACACGGGCGATGTCACCGCTCGCAAAGACTTTGTCGATGGTTTCGTGGAACTGAAGGCCATCAAAGACCTCTGGATCACGGATATCGGCGTCTCTGATCGGATCGATTTTCTCGGCATCCAACGAGACGCCAGCGGCTGCATGATCGGTGGCGCAATGAAGATGGAATTGCACGCCAATATTCCCGGCAAGAAAGTCGATGTTTCGACGGATGCGCTGTTCGGCCCGACCTGCGGAGAGGTCTGGGTCAGGAAGTAATCTGAAGCAGAATCCTTCCTGACAGAATGCGCGTTTACAGAGTGCTCGGTGGCGCGCTGCGGGGCCTGCTGTGCTGCTGATACGCGTACGCCGCTTGCACCAGCTTGGCTTCCTGATATGGACGGGCCAAAAAGATCAGTCCGACCGGAACTCCGGACTTGGGAGCAATTCCCATCGGCATCGACAGAGAGGGAAGTCCAGTCGGTGAAGACAGCATCTGAAAACCGAACCAACCGAGCGGTGGATTCCCAATCGGAAACGCTGGCTGATTGGCCGCAGGATAAACCATCAGATCAATTCCCTCTTTGTCCATGAAGGCCACGATCGCAGCTTGGGCGGTGATCTTGGCAGCAAGATAGTTCTTGCACGCGGTGCTGGTCGCAAGGGTGTCGGTCTGTTTCTGGGAGTCCGTGATGAAGCCCTTCACATAGTCCAGAAAGTTTCCGGTCGTGATCACGTCGGCCAAGTTCTTCACCGCAAGGTCCGGTCGCGTCGTCGCCAGATAGCTATTAAAGCCTTGCTTAAAGTCAACCGGCATGCACTGAAAGGACGCATCGGTGACCGCTTGCAGCGTGCCAAACAGCGTGGTAAGTGCCGCCACTTGCTTGGTCTTTGCTCCCGCTTGGCCGATGTCCGAAAGCGACCGATAGAACAGGTCAGAAACCTCTGCGCTTGGGACAAGCGGAGGCATCGGTAGCGGCTGCAAGACCGCCGGATCAAAGCCAATCGTCAAGCTCGTGAGTCCATTGTCTTTTAGTACGGAGGTATACGATTGCGGTCCCTTCCCAACCAGGGATTTGTCGACGAGCAGTTCGAGCGTTGCGGCCGCATCCTCTACCGTGCGGGTCATCGGTCCCGGTGCATCTTGCAAGGTCATCAGCGGAAGGATTCCCAGGGTAGGAACCAGTCCTTGCGTGGGACGAATGGCCACCAGTCCGGTCGCACTGGCCGGCTGAACCAGAGAACCATAGGTATCACTGCCCAGACCGACGATTCCCAAACTGGCGGTAATGGCCGCTGCGGTTCCGCCGCTCGATCCATATACGGTCAAGGAGCGGTTGTAGGGATTCACAGTCTGTCCACCGTAGGAACTCTTGGTGCCTGTACCATCCAGCGCAAAGTCGGGCATGTTGGTCTTTCCCAAGATGATCGCGCCGGCGGTGAGGAGTCTCTGTACGACCTCTGCATGAGTGGGAGTGACGCTACCCGCAAGAGCTTGCACGCCACCCGTGGTCGGCATTCCTGCGACGTTGATGTTGTCCTTGACCACGATCGGCACACAGTGGAACGAGCCACGCTGCCCTTGCGGAACTTTGTCGAGTCGATCCGCATCGGTCATCAAGCGATCGTTCCAAGTCACCACCGCGTGAAGTGAGGGATCGAGCGAATCATGCAGTAGTTGATAGCGGCTGACCATGTCGCGGCACGAAATGAAGCCCGTCTTCACAGCGCTACGCACATTCTGAATCGTCGCCTCTTCTGGCTTCCATGGAAACTCGGGAGCACCGATGGCACCGCAGCCAGAAACAGAGACGCAGACAGATAGCAGACAGAGCGTGGACAGCGTGCTGCGCCGAGTGTTTTCAACCAGACAGACAGAACCGGGATTAGAAACGGAACGACGGAAGGAAAGACTAAGCTGGGCCATCACAGACTCCTAAGGTAAGCGGTCTTAGGGCGCTCACGCTGAGTGCGCCCTGTGCCCACTCAAACACCGCAGGAATTGGAATCTGTTACTGCGATTTTCCGTCGAAAAGGTACGAATTATTTTGCAGGAGTCGCAACCGGAGTGCCCAGATGTACCGGAACCGAGGTAGGAGTCAAAAGCAGCCAGCTTGAAAGCAGGCGCAAGGCCGGTTCCCCTGGTGAGCGTACCCAATCTGCCATGTAGCGCTTGAGACCGCGTGGCTGCTTTTGCACGGCCAACGTCGCTGGCGGACCCGCTGGCTTGGCGCTCGTCAATCCACCACGCTGCGCCACTTTCGCGATCGGCTGGCCGATGGGGCTTGCGGGCAAAAGATGCAGCGTGGCGAGCCGTCCATCATCGTCCCCAATCGCGGGCCGAGCACGAGCCGGAATTGATTCTTCTAGCCGATCCAAGTCCAGGCTCTGCAGCGCGGTGAGGAGCTGCATTTGTTCCGCTGCGGACAGAAGCCGGGACGAAGCCTTCGGTCGCGGCTGGCGAGCCAGGCTCCCTTCTTCGGGAGTGATCGACAGCGTGCCATGTTCGATCGAAAGTAGACCACCCGGCTGTTTGTTGGCGGTGACCGCGAGCTGAACCTTCACGCTTGCCAATTCCTCGATGGTGCGAGGCACGGCCACCACCGGCCGCACACTGCTCGCTTGCACAATCTTGAGGATCAGATCGTCGAGCACCCCGGCCACTCCTTGACCATCGGCGGCAGTCGGCCACTCACTCCTAGGCAACGCGACTCGCAGCGGTGAACGAGCCGGCAGCGGCAGCGTCAATTCACGGTCGGCAGCCATCTCTGCTTCATCGCTGCTCCTGAGCGAAACTAGATTGGCCGAGCGTAGCCCCGACAAGATCTGTTCCTTCTGCCCCGAAGTCAGCGTCAGCGGTCGACCCACGGGTTGACAAGCCGGACTACAGCGCTCGACCTTGGCTACCCCGGAATCGATACGGAGCTGCGTGACCTCACCGTCAAGCAGCCCTTGTCGCCAAGACAACGCCAGCGAATCGCCAGCACCGGGACGAAGCACGCTCTGCAACGACTCGCTCTGCGCCGCTGCACCACCCGCAAAGAGCCCAACACTGACGACAACCGAGGCAAACCACGCGACCTGTTTGATCGACTTCATCGCGTCTGTATAACAAAGGCGGCGCGTGCCTGTCACACAAACCCGGCGAGCCCCACGCACCCACAGTTGATGGTTCGATCCATCGCTCGGACACCGACAAGTGATGGATCCAGACCTCAATCCGAGGGGGTATCGCCCGCCCACCGGCTCGGTTCAGGCAAGCCGCACACCCGGACGACACTGGCATGTGATCTGCAATGGTCCCAGGCATGACCTCCACACTGTCTCGCAAACTACTTCCCGCGTCGTTCCTCTTCCTGATCGCCCAAGCGGGCTGCGGTGCAGAGCTAGAAAGCACCGAGCCGGTCAATCCAAGCTTCTTCGAAGAGACCTCGATGCCGTCGTGCGGTACGGTGCTCGCATCGTGGAACGGCACCAGCGCCTACTCAAACGGCAGCAACACCGGCACCGGCTATTCCTGCGCTGGCGTGGGCACCTATGGTTATCAGTACCAGTGCGTCGAGCTGGTGATGCGTCACTTCACCCAGAAGTGGGGCCTGCGCTGGTGGGGCAATGCCAAAGACCTGCTCGTCAACGCGCCGCGTGACAAGGTCGATGTCTACTCAAACGGAGACAGTGCGCACCCACCTAGCCCTGGCGACATGCTGGTCTGGACCAATGGCACCTATGGCCACGTTGCGCTCATCACTGCGGTCGGTGGTGGCAGCGTCACCATCATCGAGCAAAACGTCACCGGCAGTGGCTCGGCGACCCTATCGTATAACGGTGCATCGATCGGGAGCCGCTGGACGAGCTGGGTTCCCGCAGGCTGGGCCCACGCCAAAGCAAACGGCGGAGGCAGCGGGGGCATCAGTTGGGACTGCAACAAGAGCGCCTACAACGGCAATCAGTACTGGACCTGCTCCGGCGGCAATCTATATAAGTGCGTCGGTGGGGTGCCCCAGCAGCAGAAATGCGCCGCAGGCTGCAACGTTAGGCCGGTTGGCACCGACGATACCTGTAAGTAAAACGAGCGACCGTCGTCAGTCCGAAAACGGCGGTGCGACCTCTTGATGACGTGGCTGGCGCGGCTTCGGGGAATCGCTCGGCTTGCCTCGCCACATCACCCACACCGGATACGCAGTCAGCCACAGACACGACACAAACAGCCCAAACCCACTCAGCGGATAGCTCAGCGCAAGCCGCGTCGATCCAAAGCGAATCAGCCAAGGCGCAAGGATGTGCAGCAGCGCCGATAGCCACGCCAGGCTGATCCACACCGTCTGACTCAACGCCGAGGTCTCGGTGAGCAGAAACAAGTGGGTCAGGATCAGCACGAACACCGGGATCGTAAACAGGTGAAAGTGCGTGACCTCGAGCAGCTTGCGATAGGGCATGCTCAGCGTCATCGACGGTGCAGAGTCCTCTTCGGGAATCGCGATCTCGGGACCGGCAGGCTGGGCCGTGGGACTGGCGGGGGAGACGGTCGGCGCGGCGAGCGAGACGGGATTCTTACCGTAATACTGCTCGACCCGATCGACATGTCCGCTCCGCAGCGACGGCCCGACCAGGTCTTCATAGAGCAGCACCGACGACAAAATCGCCAATAGCGACAGCCCGCAGAAGAACGAATAAACGATCTTGGCCGGTCGAGACAGGTTCCACAGACGAAACCGAGACGAAGCGAACTGACGCATGGCTCTCCGCAGGGCTTACGAAGCGGGAATGGCCTTGGCGGCGACTCCGGCTGGTTGCCTGGCCGCAGGCTTTAACACGAGTTCGTCGAGCAGAACAAGCGCACGCCGTACCCCGATCACCATCGCTCGAGATGAGATCGTCGCCCCCGACACCGCGATGATTTCTTCGCCTTCGCGGATCGGACTCTTCGCGCTCTTGCCAACAAACTGCTGCCGGAAGCGCGGATCACGAATCTCGTCGCCATAGCGCTCGCGGTACACCATCAACTCCTGCCGCTCCACCAACCCCGCCGCAGAGAGCTTGACCGCAAAGGTGATCGGCAAATGCTGCCCTTTTTCTTCGTCGATGATCGCGTAGCCATCGGTCTTATCAGCCGTTTTGGCGATATAGATCGTGTAGCTCGGCTTGCGCGGCGTGTATCCAAGCACCGCCGACAGTCGCTCGCGCTGTTCGGTGGTCAAGTCAAAGCGCTGAAACGTCACGGCCTGGCTGCGCGGGAAAAACTCGCTAAGGATCGTCCGTGGCGTGTAGTACGCCGTCTGAGCCGAAGCCAAGTTCGCCGAAAGCAGCGACAGCAGCACGAGGGCCGAACCGATCGCCTGGGTCAGCCGGCGCGATCGCAGGAAATTGAAAACGACTTTCATTAACAACATCTCTACTACCGCCTGCCAAAGATCGTCAACCGGACATCTAGGCGGATGCAAGGATGGGGATGACAGGGTGGTATGCGGTGTGCTAGCCCTCCGCTCGCCGGGCAACTTCGCCTGGATGAATCTGCGAGGAGAAAATGACCAGACGACCGCTCTTGACTGCACGCCGCCTGTTTGTCGCCGCTTCTCTTACCGTGAGCATGCTCTCCGCTGCCTGCGGACCCGAGCTTTCTGCTCTCGACGAAGCAATGGACGAGGATTCCCTCCCCGCCCACCTCTCACCGCAGAGTGTCCCGACCGGCTATTACAACGCCACCACCGGCAAGAGCGGCAACGATCTGCTGGTCGCACTGTCAGACGTCATCAGCACCGGCACCCGCAGCCTGTCGTACAACGGGGCTCGCGACAAGATGTTTGCGGACGTCGAGGATCCCGACAACAACAACGAGGTCGACTGCATCTATACCGGCCGCATCGCCAAGGGTATCAGCAGCACCTCGACGGCAAACTCGGCCAAGCTGAACACCGAGCACACCTGGCCGCAGAGCCTCGGCGCACGCGGCGTCGCCCAGAGTGACATCCACCATCTGTGGGCCTCGGATGTCGACACCAACGGTCGCCGCGGCAACTTCCCATTCGGCGTCGTCAAAACCGCCACCTGGACCGCCGGCGCACCCGATGGCACCCCACCGAGCAAGGTCGGCAAGGACGACATGGGCCGCACCGTCTTCGAGCCCCATGATCGAACGAAGGGCGACATCGCCCGCGCCATCTTCTACTTCTACACGCGCTACTACCGCACTCGGCCCGCCGACTTCACCCTCAACAACTTCAACGTCGAAGAAGCGACGCTCCGTCAGTGGCACGAAGCCGACCCGCCCGATGCCGACGAGCGCAGCAAGAATGACTTGGTGTACGCGATCCAGGGCAACCGCAATCCGTACATCGATCATCCAGAATTCATCAAACAAATCCCTGACTTTCCTGATCGCTAGTAATCCGGCTTGCGATAAAATGATGGCGTGACACCACTTGAACCACGCCTCGTTCCCCTGGTTGAGCAGCTCCGCACCACCCTCATCGAGATGGAGCGGCTTCACACCCAAGCTCGCACCATTTTGGCCCAAATCGACGGCAGCGAACCCGGTCGCGATGAGATCCTCGCCGAACGCGCACGCCGTGCCGTAATGGAGCTACGCGCCAAAGTCTCTGCATCCAAGCGTGCCGGCAAAGGCTAACCAACACACGCAGCCCGAGCGACCGAAGAAATCGCGGCAGCCCGGGAACCAGCTGCGGCACCCGATCGTCTAGCAACTCGTTGCAGACAAGTAGCAGGAAAAGTGAGCCGTTTTCGGCCACCGCTGATACATTATCAGCATGCTGCATCTCTCTGCTCTGAGAGAGTGGGACAGCCCGGTGCGACCTGCGATTGCCCGACAATCGCATCTACGGTTCAAAACGTCAGTGAACGCCGACTTCGGTCGGGGGTGGTAAACGGACGATGCGACAAGCGGCTTGGCTGACAGCGGTTGTGCTCGGTGTATCGGCGATGGTGCAAACGGCCCGTGCCGACGAATACTCCGACGCAAACCAGCTTGCTACAGAGCGCGAAAGCGCAGGCAAACTGGATGAGGCCGCAGAGGCGCTGGAGACCATCGCGCCGCAGTACCCTCAAGATGTTGAACTGGCACTGCGAATCGCCTGGCTCAGATTCCGAGCCACCAGCTACCGCAAGGCCCTGCGACACTATCGCGATGCGCAACGACTCTCTCCTGAGAGTGTGGATGCGCAGCTTGGCATTGGCTGGTCTCTGCAACGATTGGGATTCTGTGACGATGCGCGTCCCTACTTTAGCGCGCTCGTGACCCAGAATCCGAACCTAGGTGTTGCCAAGGATGGTCTGGCCGCCTGTCCCGTTCCGCCCACGCTACGGCTCACCACTGGCGCACTCTTTACCGGAATGGCGTACTCCTCCCATTACATGCGCACGGCGGGGGTGGGCGTCTCTCCGCGACTCGAGCTTGCGATTCATGGCCACTGGTTGATCGGTGCCACCTATCGATACAGTGACTTCTTCCTAAAGCCTTCTCCGCTGCTCGCAAACGGTACCAAAGCCTGGAGCAGTACCAGCTTCAGTCAGCACGAAGGCTACGTTCATCTGGGATACTCGAGCAGCAAACTAGGAATCCTGGGACGCTATGCCTTCCTCGCCGATTCTCGCGGCCTGACGTCCGCTTCGCATCACGTGGGTGCCGGTCTGCGTGTCAGCGTGCTGGGAGACGCACAGCTTCAGGTCGCAACCAGTATCTATTCCGACATGACCATCGTGCGAGCGGCTCCTTCCTGGCGTTTACCGGTTGGCAAGGGATTCTCTGTACTGCTCGGTGGGGTTGGTCAGTGGGCCTCGGGAAGCTTGCTAGGTAACGGACTCCTCGAGCTGTCGTTTGTACGCGGACGATGGAACGTTTACGCCGGTGGTTCGTACGGCGAACAGCTCCGCCCGGCCCAGCTTGAGATCATGGTCATCACCAACATGAGCGAACGGATCGCCGCATCCGCTTGGGGCGGCATCGCGGTTCGACTCCCTTACGATTTCGGCCTCCTTATCGACTACAGATACGACCGACTGCGAAAACTTCCTGACGTAAAGCTCAGTACAGAGAGCAACGCCAACTACATCACCATCGGGCTTAGCAAAGCATTTTAGGAGTCCTCATGAGCAGCGCAACGCACCTCAAAGACCTGGCCCCTAGCGACACTGGCTTCGTCTTCGATCCGTACACCG
>CALLYL010000883.1 GCA_937859535.1 uncultured Myxococcales bacterium | reverse complement strand
TCGCAGCGAGCGCTGGAATTTGCCATTCGCGCCTACTTGGTACGACGCAAAAACGGGGGTTCGGGAGTGTACCTGCTCTCTGCCACACCGGCCAAGAACAGCCCCATTGAATACTTCTCGCTGATCAGTCTTGTAGACGGCGAAGCGTGGACCAAGCTCGGCATCACGGACAGCGGCATCTTTGTGACGCGGTATCTCAAGATCGAGCGGAAGTTGGTACTCGACACGGACTTGAGTCAGATCTACCGGCAAGTGGTCGTCGGGTTCATGAACATCCCTGAGCTGCGCGACGCCATATACCGCGTGTCTGAGTTTCGCACCGCTGAGGAAGTCGGGCTCAAGCTACCGAAGACGGATGTGTACAACATCAAGGTGCCGATGGACGAGCAGCAACGCGACCAGCACGCGCGCCTGCTTGCTCTGTATCGCGAGAATATCGCGGATCGCTCAGCCGGGGCGCGGAACGCAGCCCTCGGTGCGCTGATGAAGTTGGTCCAGGTATCGATCCACGGCGAACTGCTCACCCCTCCCTCCAGAGACGGCTGGACGAGGAGCAACTGGAATCAAGTCAGGAACCCTAGTTCCCCGAAATTCGAGCGCTGTGGAAGCGAAGTCGTGATGAAAAGGCGCTGCGGCCACCTCGTGTTTTTGGAGACGGTGGCGGCACAGTACTTTTTCCGCGAGGTGCTGGTCAGTAAGGGAGTCGCTCGGGAGCGGATTGCAATCCTCAACGCGGAGGAGGCTCCGACACCGCTGCGGCGGCAAGTCATCGCCGAGAGCTTCAACGGCACTCCGGCGATCCTGGATGCAGAGGGCAATGTCGAGATGGAGGCGGTGCTGCCTCTGTACGACGTGGTGATTGCGAACTCAGTCGCATACGAGGGAATCGATCTGCACATCCGTACGTGCATGGTGCATCACCTCGATCTGCCGTATGAGCCCGCGACGCTACAGCAGCGGAATGGACGCGCAGTGCGGCAAGGCAATACGCAGGCCGTCATCGCCATCTACTACTACATTTCGACGGGGTCCATCGACGCGGCAAGGCTCACCATCATCCTCGGCAAACTGACGTGGATGAAAGACATCCTGCAATCCGCCGACCGCGAAACCAACAATCCGGCGGCGGGCTCCGAGCTGAGTAACGACGATCTGGTGTCGTTCCTGTACTCGGATGCGGATCTACCGACTCTGAAGGCCGAGATCGCCAAACGGAAGGAAGAAGAGGACCGTCGGGTCGCTCGCAGGCGAGCCTGGCAGCTTACAAAGCGCATCGCGGAAACCAGCGGGCATGCGCCGAAGGGTCCGGTCGAGCTGAATCAGGAGGAGTATGCGACTCGGGAGCTGGTCCGTCAGCTCAAAGAGATTCCCTCTCAGACGTGGCCCTGGCACTCCACTTTGCTCAAGTACCTGCTCGACGGATACGCTATCACTCTGCTCGATCTCCGCTATCGCACCAATGAGTCCGGCGAGACGGCGGAGCAAGCGGGGGAAGAGGGAATCGTCACGGTACCGCTGTGGGAACGCGCCGTGTTCGTGTCCTCGGTTGACTCAAAGATTGAGTTTCAGGTGGGCCTCGCAAAAACCGATTACGTGTCGATTCGGATGGCGGAGTCGATCGAATGGGTGCGCATCAATTCGCTCGTCCTGAACTCGTCGAATTTGCCTCAGCATGTGGCCCTGCACCGAGCGCTCCGCAAGGCAGGCCCAGAGCAGTATGACCCCATGCTGTGGCCCGTCACCGTAGACAAACTCGGAATTGAGCAGCGCCTCACCGAAGCATTGCCCTTGCTGGCAGAACAGGGACTCGCGGCGCTCGGGATGCTCCATGCGCCTGATACGTGGCGGCAGCAAGTCTGGGACACCTGGGGTGCCAAAATCCTGGACCGACTCCCGAGCAGCCAGAGAGTGCCGCTCGCTGTGGGGCCGGTGTTCGGAAATGCCGGAACGGCGGGACAGCAGCCTCTCCCGTGGACCGAGCAAGGACATCGGCAGTTTGTCGAGCGCGCCAAGGGCACGCCGAACAAATGGGCTGACCTCAACGCGCTCTCGGAGTCGTGGTTTCAGCGCCCGTTTCCAAAAGGAATCCTTGGCAAAGCAGAGGAGTCGCTGACCGTCAACGTCCGCACGACAGACGGAATAGTGCCCACCACGGCCACTTGGATGTCGGGTGGTCTAGCCGTCACGATGATGACGCCTGCAACGCTCCCGGCTGGCTGGATTCAGGGCTACTCAGTGACCCACGTACCAACGGGCATGAAGCTAGGAAACGGCAGCAGGGCGGGCGAACGGGCGCAACGATTGGCGGAGTGGCTGCTGACCTTGGGAATCGACTTCACTCAGACGAAGGTTGCGACCACCAAGCTGACCGTCTCTGTACTGGACAAGCTGACCGATTGGCTGGAATCCCAGCCGTTTCTGGTGTCCGTCGAAGAAATAGAGGCGAAGTTTCAGGAATTGCGATGAAGAAGAAGTGAACGGGACAGCCAGCGTGGTTCACGCTGACAGACGTAAACGTAGACAACAAAGGGGGACGACAGATGGCAAAAGGCAGTCGAAGGGAAGCGATGTTGCAAGAGTCGATGGAGCGCCGAGAGGCTCAGGATCAGCTACAAGTCCTAATGGCGGCGGAGCAGGCCGGAAATCTCGCAGCGAGTATGCAGTCCAGCGTCAAGCCCAAGAAGGACAAGGAGAAGGACAAGAAAGACAAGATGGCTGCGGAGCCAAGCAAGCTCAAGATCGGACTGTCCGATTTGGGAGGCATGGCCACAGCGCAGGGACTCAACGAGGGCTGGAGCTATTTGATGCGAGTCGCGGGGCGGGCCAGCGTGGATGGGTTCGTCGCTGAAAACAACGACTACCTGCAAGCCAGCTTTCCCGCGATTGGTGGACTCCTGTGGTATCTGATTGAGCTGTACGGCGTCGGCAAGACTCCTCCGGGCGCCTTCAAGATGGGCAGGATGGAAGCGGCGAAGGTGCTCGGGAATCTGGGCATGTCGAAGTTTTTCCAGGCCATTCGCTCGCGGGGCGCTGCGAACAAGCGGGAGCTGGAACTGGCCCAAGCCGACGCGCAGAAGGCCCTTGCCGACAACAAGGTGATGGCCGAAAACCTCGAAAAGCTCAAGACCGCACTCCAAGAGTCCGCCAAGCGAGAGGCGGATCTCAAGCGAGGCGGCAGCCGATGAGCCCGAGGCAGCGCCTTATCGCGCTGGCGCAGCGCCTCATCTTGGCGATGCGTCAGAGCGGGGTTCAGATTCCCGAAGCCGGACCAGAGGCTCTGTGGACACTCGCCATCGCCGTTGCAGGCTGGTGGCTGACTGGCCGTGACCCGGAGATTGAAACCGAGCTGCGTCCCTTTGCGGCGCTGCCCGTGCTGTTTTCGATCTTCAACGGGGTGAAGGCGCTGCCTGGTTTTGCGGCTGAGGTTTCGCGGGCGGAGGATGAGGCTGGATTGCGCAGCGGTGGACAGCGCTTTGCGGCGGTGGTTTCGGAGCTGGGTATCGCAAAGCTAAAAGCCGCACTTCAGAACGGGATTTTTGTGAGGCTGCAAGAGCAGATCGTGGCCACCTATCCGCTTCCCGGCGGTCTGTTTGCCTCGCAGGCCGCGCCAGGCCGTGTCGTGCAAAGGACTCCGCCCGCCGTCGAAGGGAAACGGCTCACAGAGGCGGCAGGAGCCCCGATTGCGACCACGCCCACGAAGCCTTCTGTGGGCAAGGAAACGATCGGATTCCTGTCGCAGCGATACTCCGAAGATCTGGTGCGGAGAATCCTAAAGGCTTGACCATGGATGATACCTTCTATCGGGGACCAGACTCAGAAAAGCAGCTCATCGCTGTGGCGTATCGCGCGGCGGAGTCCCTGCTGCGCAGCGTGAACTACCTCACGCCCGCGATCACAGCGGAGCTGCTCGGACTCCTCAACCTGCATACGCTGTGGGGTCTGTGTCTGGTTCTCGCTGGTTGGTTCCTCGCCACGGTCATATCTGGACCGATTGGGATTGCCATCAATGTCGCGCTGCTTGTCTATGGGCTGTGGGATCTGTGGGACCGAGTACGTGAACTCTATGGGCTGCTGAAGGAATGGTTCTGGGGCTTCTACAACGCCACGAACGACAAGGAGCTGGACGAAGCCGGTCAGCACTTCGCGACGGCCATCAGCAAAGGTGGGATCACGATTCTGGAACTGGTGCTGACCCATCGAGCGTTTCGCTTCGCGTCGGGCAAGATGGTCGAGAGGTTCCCACCGCCTGAGAAACTCAAGCAGCGAGTAAATGCGGAGCGGGAACGGGCCTCGAAGTCGGAGGAGCAGCGCAGCAAGACAGAGAGCGAGCAGCGCAAGACAGATAGCGAGCAAAAGACAGAAGCCGAGAAGCGGGAAGCAGAACGAAAGCGGAACGAGGAGACGCCCAAAGAGCGCAAAGTGGCGCAGCGTCTTGCGGAGCTTAGGGGAACCGTGCAGGGGTATGGCGGAGTCGAGCTAGCCAAGGACGTGGGTGCCAAGCTG
>CALLYL010000882.1 GCA_937859535.1 uncultured Myxococcales bacterium | reverse complement strand
GATCCGCGCAGCAGACCGCGCATTCAAAGCCAAGCGGCAGCTTGAAGCGTACAGCAGCTTTTTGGGCGGACCGCTTCGCCGCCATTGTCGGGGACTGCTCGGGCTGCGGCTCCGTACCGAGCTGGCGACGCACTGTCCAGTGCCAGGTAGCTACGCCGTAGAATTTTGGGCCGACGTAGAGAAGGAGGGGGAGCCTCTACGTCAATTCCTAGTCTGGCGGACCAAGCGCTACGACATCGAGAAGCTCAGTCAGTGCTTGCAGCGTCTTGGCTGGAACACCCTTCAGACCTGGAAGTATGGCGCGGACAAGCACGCCGCTGCGCTGCTGATTCAGCGGCAGTGATTCGTAGCGCCGCAGCCCCCAATGATCATTCCTGTCTTCGCGTTGAACGAACTGGAAGCTCACTACCAACTGCACGCTGGCTGGCCTCGCTGTGCCGGTGAGGGCGAGATTCCCAACACGACGACCACCGATGGCCGCACTCGCGTGTGCCCCGGTCCGCTGGCTGCGCTCGAAGAGAGGTAATGCCAGCCCAGCACCGCGCCGTCAACCGAACGGGCGACCAAGCGGGCAACCCAGCGGGCAACCCAGAGCCCGCGCCAGAGGCTCAATCTTCCGCGAGCCTCTCCCTCCTCCCACCCATGAACGCTAGCTGTGACTCATCAGACGCGCTGTGCGTGGTGCCTGCTGCGTGGTGCCTGCTGCGCTCTGCGGCTTCGGCTGCGTACTACGTGGTGCCTGCCGTTCTGCGGTTGTGCGGTGAGTGCTGCGTGCTGCGTGCTGCGTACTGCGGGTGCGTGCTGCGTACTGCGTACCGCGTGGTGGGTGGTGCGTGGTGCGGCTTCGGGCTTGGGTTAGCCCTGCTCTCGCAGATCGCCTCCACCTGTCCGCAGCAGAGCGATCGCCAAGCGAACGCGGTTGGCGATGGAGCCACATATACAGACATGTGTGCTTTGGTGAAGCTTGCATCCGATTGAGTGGATTGACTCTCATTTCAAAAAAATAGTTTCGATGCGATCAACCGACCTGTCTCCGCACGTAAGTGGATCTTGCATCGGGGCCAATCTTCCGTTAGGTGAACACAGCTAGCTGAATGCGCCTAGCTGGTTCAGCTACCTGTATTCACCTAGCTGGTTCGGCTAGCTGGTTCACCTAGTCGAACCAAGTGGTTGAGCGAGTGTATATATATCGTCACAAAATGCGTCATAAGCAAAAATTGTGCCTTTCCAGTGCTTGTTTTTGATTTCATCTAGTTGAGTGGTTCTACACACATCTCCACACCAGACCCACATGCTTATTAGACAAGGTGGTCGATCGAGGTAGCTGATTCGGGTAGCTGGTTCAGCTAAGTGCATTCACCTAGCTGTTTCGGCTACCTGAATTCACCTATCCGAATCACCTAGCTGTGTTCAGGGGGGCTTTTCAGCTAGCTGTACATCACCTGATTTTGGCCATTCGTTAGCGATCTGCTGCCTGCTGTTTTGAGAACATAAGTGCGAGGTCAGGTGGACGCCAAACGGCAATCAGCGAAAACTGTCAGTACATGCAACGCCGCTGTCGAAATAGAGACTGTCAGCTTGAGCTGCCACCACCCCCGTTCATGAATCCTTGCTCTCTGTACTGCTCAGAGAAGTGTCGCAAGCTTGGGCAATACACGCTGAGCGACGCAGCGGTTTACGACGATCCCATTGCCGCAGTGAATGAGTTCGGCCTGAGCCGTAACGCATTCTATGTGCGATTTGGAACACGGATCTTAAGCGAATGGCGATTCTTTCCTGCGAGATCGATAGGTCTGCCACTGTCTGAGCTTCCATCACTGCCGCAGGTCGGACGCTATCGTGTGCAACTATTTGATGTCGGACAGGTTTTGATTCGAGACTCCGAGATGAGGATCTATTTACCAGTTGAGTCGATTAGACAGTTTTGCCGATTTACGGATGGTGGACGGTCCTCTACAAAGTTGAAGTAACCCGATGAGTAACGCACAAATCATCAGTTCCTCTCTTCTCGCGGGTGAGGAACTTATTAGAATGCTGGTAAGCTCACCAAATGGTGCGTATTTCATTCCGGCGCAGGGCTACATTCGTCCGGCGAATGTGCCAACCAACGTGATGGGCTTGGTGCTGGTGAACTTCTACGACAGCGAAGGACGCGAGACGCGCACACGGGTACCTATTACCTTGTTGGGCAACGGCACACCGAATGGACAGCAGCCAGTACCACAGTCGGTGCTGTCGCAGACTCAGGCGTCGCAGCCGGTGACTCAGACGCCGCTGTTCCCTTTGCCGGGCGCAACTGGCACGGTGCGGACAGCGGGACCGCAGACATCTGCCTTGCCGCCACCACCGTTGCCACGGCCTGCTGGTCTGCCACCGCCGCCGCCGTTGCCACCAGAAGCTGTAGCGCTGCCATCTGTCGCCGACCCCGACCTCAGTCGCGAGCTGATGATGGCTCAGACGACGCAGTTACGATCACTGACGCTGCAGGCGGAGGAAGCGGCAGGGTCGGCCATCGATCTAGAGAAAATGTCGGTGCTTCGCGACGCGAACTACACCCGCGAGGTCGGTGAGGCGTTTCAGCTCAACTCCGCGATGCGTCGAGAGGTGTTTGCGACGCAGACCGCCTATCACGAGAAGGCGTTTCGTCAGCTCGATCTTGTGGACGTAGCGGCCCGCCGGATGCTGCGGCTGTCCGACGAGGTGGTGCGCCGTGTAAAAGACCCGATGTTTCAGCCTGCGCCGCCACCACCACCGCCGCCGCCGCCACCACCGGACTACGCGGGGATCGCCATCTCGATGTTCCAAGCGCTCGGTCGGGTGGGCGCGGCCTGGTCGCCGAACGCGAAGCGGAAGCCGGGTCGCAGAGAGCGTCAAGCGGTGCTGAAGCTGCTCGAAAAGGCCCAGACCAGTAGCCCCGATGGCTTGAAGGCTGCCCTGGACGAATTCGCCAAGAAGGGTGGAGCCGGAGCCACGCCGGAGTCGGTAGTAGAGCCCAAGCAACAGACTGACAGTGACAATAAGACCTTCGCTATATCGAAGAAGCAGTTGCTTGATTTGGTTGAGAGCGGAGCCATCTCAGCATTATCTGAAAACGGAAAACTGGCTGAACTGATTCGCGACGACAAGCTCGATGAATTCATGAAGCTGCTCAATCAAGCAGAGGAACCCTAATGCACAATTTTTGGAAAGTGCTGAGTGTGAAACCAAGCAGCACCAGTGCTCAAATACGAAGTGCGTATCTGGCTTCGATGCAGAAGGCGCATCCAGACAAAGGTGGAAGCAAGGAGCAAGCTGCGCTTGTCAACCAGGCATATGAAGTGCTGGGGAATGAAGCGAGTAGACAGCAGTACAACGAAGAGCGGCGCGCCTGGGCTAGTGAAATTGGAGCTTCTCTTTGTATCGCTTGCGGTGAGGCAAATCGCATTGCGCGAAAGCCAACTCGCCATGAGCGACTTGTCTGTGGCCACTGCAATACTCCACTGGAGATCAGCGAACACACGGTAACTCAGCTCCAGACTCGGACGTTGAGAATTGCGGCGGATACACTGGTTCAAGAAGTGGGCTCTGCTTTGCTAGAGCGACTGCGTGTAGAGGTATTGCGGAGGATCGGATGAGAACGCTTCCCTCACGGATCGATAAACAACCATCGGCATCGTTCTTTGCAAACATCTTGGCATATCTGGCGGAGACATATCCCAATGCGAAGTTCTCCGATGAAGACTTGGCCAAGCTAAAGCCGATATGGGAAGACCTGTGGCGGGCTGGACGAACCGCAGAGGCCACGGCGCAGACCACCTGCTCTTGCAACGGCAAGACCTTGTTTCCATCGGCCTCAATCGCCGTCGAGTACAAGAAGGGGGTCGCTCGTCCTCCGATGCGTGCGCCTCGGGGCACGATGTATGGGCTGACGGAATACCGTGAGTCACCAGCGCTGGAACGACAAAAGAAGCTGACGACGGCTGCGGTAAAAAAGGCCGAGGCTGTGAACGCGGACATCAAGAAGTTCGTGGAGGAGCTGCGCCAGAATCCACCACGGAGTGAGCGAGCGGCGGAAGCCAAGCGGGCTCGACTCGGGGTACTTCAGCAGCGACTCGGCGAAGCCATCGACTTGGCGAGAGCCTATGCGCAGCAAGCAGCGGTGGCTCGAACCGAGGCCAACCTGGGATGGTCGAGGCACCTGCCGGGCTTGCCCGCTGCGCCGAAGCCGGTCGAGGCCCCCGAGATCGTCGCCAAGCCGAAAACCAAAAAGGCCGCTGCGCCCAAGCCAGACAAGAAGGCAGGCACCACTGCGCCAAAGCCGGACCCAAAGCCCAAAGCCGCCGCAAAGCCAGAGAAGAGCAAAGCGAAAGGCAAGGCAGCGGACCAAGACAAGGACTCAAAGATGCAGGCCGCAATTGGCGCAGCGCTCGCACAGCAGCTTGAGCAAATGGGCTTTACAAAGAAAAGCTAATGCAGGCACAGGAAGTCGCATACAAGCTCGTGCAGGGGATTCAGAATGCCCTGATCGAGAATCCGCCCGATGGGGTGGACTCTGCTTATGCCGAGGCGTGGTTTCAAAACAACTACGCTTCTGTGCAAGCGCTCTTTACCAAGACACTGGCCCCGCTCCTTCAGCCACTTGGGGAGAGACTGGACCAGGAGAACAAGCTGAAGTGGCATATGCAGAGCGTCGACAGCATTCGATCCTGGGCGGCGAAGTCGAGCCGCGAGGAGCAGGAGTGGCTGGTGAGCAGCGTTCTTGCCCACAGACCCGATCTGACCGACGCAGCCCAAGCGATTGCGTCTGAGCATGGCCTTGACTTCGACGCGCTGCGGACCACCAGTCGCACGGTCTATCGGATGGTCCCTGCTGTCAGCGAAGACCGGCTTGTGATCTATGAGGCCGATGGCCTCACCGAGCTGCCGGAGGTGCTGGGACGCGAGGACTTCGTGGGCTTCGCCAAAGCGGCCTACTGGTCAGACGACGCGACGGCCCAGGTGCTGCTCGAGCTGACAGCGACGTGGTTCGCTCGCTCGCTGACCGTGGGCGAGCAGCCGGTGGCGGACCATGCCGAGCGACTGGAGCAGCTCATCCAGCAGACAAGGCTGGAGGGCATCCAGGGCGATGAGCAGGCCGAGGAGCGTCTACAAATCCGGCTGCGACTGCTGGCCGAAGCGAAGACGGAGGCACCGAGGGATCGCTATCTGAGCCTGCCGAAGCCGGACCCGAACCTGGCCCCCAGCCCCCGCGAGCTGCATGAGCTGCTCGTCCGGGGCGACGAGCCATCCACCGTACATGACCGGACGCTGGCCAATTTCCAAGCCATTGCGGCGCTGCTCGACAAGCCCAAGCCGGGCGAAGCAGGCACGCTGATTCGCTACACCGGCTGGGGCGGCTTGTCGGTGGACGCCGCCAAGAACTATCTGCCCAAGGCGCTGGTCCCTGACGAGAAGGCCATTCTCCACGAATACTACACGCCGACAGCAGTGGCGCTGGATCTGGCCCACCTGCTCAAGCCTCGCATCGCACAGCTCCCTCGCCACCAAGGGGAAGTGCTGGCGTTTGAGCCGTCTGCGGGAATCGGCAGACTGCTCAACGCTTTTTCGATACCCGGCTTTGAGCCGCTCAGCTTCACCGCGATTGAATACAGCTTGATCTCGGCATCGCTGCTGCGAAGGATGCGACCAGATATCACGGTACTGCATTCATCTTTTGAACAGTGGATTGTGGCCACTGCTGGAAGACTCGATGGCAAGTTTGGCCTGATTCTATGCAATCCACCATTTGGACAGCGCGGAGCAGAAGCCGCGATTGATCCGGACACTGACTTTCGCGAAAAAAAAGCATATGTCTATTTCGTAAGACGCCTGCTGCGACTCTTGGCCGAGGGTGGAATCGCGGTTTTCATCATTCCTTATGGCTTTATGTCATCGAAAGCGCCGCAGTTTGTCGCGCTACGCGAAAAGGTTCTCAAAGAAGCACACCTGGTTGCGGCATTCCGTCTGCCCTCAAACATCTATCCGGGGGCGGGAATCGTCACCGATGCCATCATCGTCGAGTCACGAGGCGGACAGACCTCTTCGGTCCTGCCCGAAGACCAGTATGTCGTCGATGGCCAGTATTTTGTTGCCCATCCGAAGCATATTCTCGGCGAAGAGGTCGGAAAAGCGACCGAGGAATCGCCCGAGTCAGAGAACGACAAGAAGCCCTTCCGCTATGAGGTCGCTGGCTCCTACCCTGGCTTGCCGACCGAGCCCGAGCTGAGAGCACGCTGCACCACCTGTCAGGTCGCAAAGCCTGCCCCGATGGTGCCGCCCGAGGTCAGACGCTCACGTCAGCGGCAGGCAGAGCTGCCCGAGTCCGTCGCGGTGGCGTCCTCGCTCGGGATGCGCGTCGCGAAGTACCTAGACCTTACAGCCAAGCGCGACCTGGCGTCACTGGCACAAGCCCGAGCCATGCACCGAGAGCTACTCGACGACGTGCTCAGCTTCACGGCTAGCAACCGGGTCAGCGAGCTGGACGGGTTCTTGGAGGTGGAGGGCATCACCGCGCTCACCTCGATCTGGCAGAGCGACGGCAAGATCGCCGAAGTGCTGGCCCAGACGCCACTTGTCGAACAGCGCTACTCTGGCACTGACTCCATCGTCGATACCGCCACTTGGCTGGAGCATCAGCGCGGCCCGTTCACCGAGTTTGCCCTCCGCGAGTTTCGGGCACAGCTCAGCTTCGCCAATCCCGACACGCCGACGCTGGAAGCCGAGCTGGTCCGCGCAGGCTTCGCCAAGGACAACACGTCGCCGCCGGTCTGGATGCACGAAGACGCCTACTACACCGGCCTCGTCGGACAGCGCTATTCGCGGGCCATCGCCCTTCGCGCCGATCCGATCGCCGCCAGCCAAGTGGCGCGTCTGCGGTCGATCATGCGCTTCCCGAACTTCGCCGACATCGATCCAAACCCGAGGCTGACCTGGATGCCGCAGCGGCTCATCCGAGCGTGGATGAGCGATGTGCTGCAAAAGCAGGTGGGAGAACTAACCCAAAAAAACAATCTAC
>CALLYL010000881.1 GCA_937859535.1 uncultured Myxococcales bacterium | reverse complement strand
TTCAAAGCTACGGATGCACGCCGAACGCGGTCCCTAGCTCACCGATTCGCATGCCGGTGCAGAACGCCGAGGCGACCATCTGAATCAAGATGCTCTGGAGATGCAGCCGATCGACGTATTCGCAGGTGCGTGACGCCGCCTGTGGCTACACGCCTTGGTTGGCCGTATCGATACTATTTGGGAGGATTTTCTTGAGGGTTAGTCGCGTCCGCTTTTGCTTCCGCGTTCGCTTCCCATTCCATCCACTACTCGTGGATGCCCTGCACACACTCTGTTTCGGGCTTCGCCCCCAGCTCGGATTCGCCTTTGCAGAGGGTAAGAGGGTAAGAGGGTAAAAGGGCTAAGGGTTAGACCTCACAAAACGAATACCGATGCTGCCGTCGCGATACAGAGGCGCGTTGTAGACACGTTTCGCAACGCGGGCGTTCGCCGCCGTGAAGTACCTCGCGCCGCCACGGATCACACGGTCCGTGCCTGTCGATGAACCGATTGGATCCATCGAGGACAATTGCTCGTAGGTCGCCTGATACCAGTCCCACACCCATTCACACACGTTCCCGCTCAGATCGTACAGCCCTCTTCCGTTCGCTGTCTTTGTCTTCACCGCGTGCGCTGTACTTCCAGAGTTCGCATCTATCCACGCCACCCCATTCACCGTGTCTGACCCGGCATACACCGTTCTCGGTGGTGTCGCCGGATTCGCCGCGTATTCCCACTCTGCTTCCGTCGGCAGCCGGTATCCCGTACACTTTACCCCGCCTGCCCATCCCACCGTTGTCCCATTGATCTGATAGCACGGAGTCAGCTTTTCCTTTACTGACAGCGCGTTGCAGTACGTAATTGCATCGAACCAGCTCACATTCTCAACCGGTAGATCGTCCCCCATGGAGTTTGATGGATTGCTTCCCATCAGGTTCCGATACTGCCTCTGCGTCACTTCGCTCTCGGCCATCCAGAAGTCTGTTGTCAGCGTTACCGAGTGTTGGAACTCATCGGTTCCACGACCTGATTCCGCTGCCGGGCTTCCCATTGTGAAGCTTCCCTTCGCCACCTTCACAAGCTTCGGCCTCACCTCTGGTCCCCACTGCACACCGACCTTCTGCGCGGTTGTCACCGTCACTTCACAGGTGTCATTGACTCCGCTGCATCCTTCCCAAAACAACCCTGAAAACGGCGTCGCTGTCGTCGCCGTCAACGTCACTTTCGTTCCCACCGCCGCGTAGAGCGTACAGCTCGTTCCGCAGCTCAACCCTGCTGGGTACGATGTCACGCTTCCATCACCCGTCTTCTCCACCGTCAGTGGACACTGCGTTTGGGTTAGGGTTGTAAGTATCACGTCAACCTCGACCACCGGCTTGTCTGCGCTGACCGTTGCTTCGTATTTTCCTGACAACACCCGGCATCGATCCGCTCTCAGACCATACAGGCTCACGCTCAACTGCCCCTGTCCGAGCTGCTCTTTCTGCAGCTTGATCGCCACCTCCCCTAGCCCCTGCGTAAACTCGTACTGCTTCGTCGCTGGCTTCCCATCCAGCGTCAATCCCACTTGCAGCGTCGCCATCTCCGCTGTCACGTTCTTTAGGTGCAGCCACACCACCGCTTCCTCACTGCCGCACCCTCTCATTCCCAGCAGCACCATCCCCGCCAGCATTCCCTGCTTTATTCTATCCATCATCGTCTCTCTCCTCGCTGCTTGGTCATGGCTTCGCTTCTTTCAGAACGTCGCTCCGATCGTGTTCGTTCCGCTCGGCACCGTCGGTACTCGGTTGCTTAGTCCGACTCCCAATCCGATTCCTAAACCCACTGCCGCTACGCTTCCTACCATCACTCCCCAAAACCATCCCTTCTTGTACACAGGCGTATCCTTCAGCTCTGTCGTCGGAACCACGGGCTCTGTTATGGATGGCGTCGGTTGGATCGGGGGCGCTGAGGTCAGTCTCTTCGGTGGTGGATCATTGTTCCCTTCGAGCTCCGCCACATACGCTCGCGCTTTCGCCTTCTGTTCCGGCTCTTCCACAGGTGCCGCGATGAACAGTCGATAGTACTTCGCCGCTTCTTGCCCCTGTCCCCGCTTGTCCAGTACCCTCGCGATGTTGAACAACAGCCGCGCATCGTGGCTCACTTCATACGCCAGCTTGTAGCTCTTCTCCGCCTCCGCTAGCTGCCCCGCCTTCGACTGCTTTTGCGCTTGTTCCACCAGCGCTACACACGCTGCGTTCGCGTCGCACTCCATCACCTGCGGAGTCTGTCCATGCGCAGGAGCCACGAGCAGACACAGCAGCACCACACAGCACACTTTACTCTTCATAGCCAAACCGTTTCTTCGCTGGAGTCTTGTTTACGGGTCGTACGGGCTGCACTCCCGTCGGACTTTTTCCGTTCGGGGGCGTCTTCGGTTTTGCCGTAGCCGCTGGCGCTGTGACCGTCTCGGGCTTCGACGTTTCCTTTGGCGACTGGTCGCTGCTTGCTGATGGAACCGATCCAAGATCGAGTCGCTCTCTGTTCGGCTCCGCTGTCTCCGCAATGCTCGGCTTGGTCGCCTGCACCGGCGGCTGAGGTTTCGGTCCTGCCGTTGAGCCGCTCCACACCGCCACAACAAGCCCCATTGCCAGCACTCCGACTCCCCCGAACACGAGCCCGCTTCTCGTCCCCGCTGGCTGCTTCACCCTCTGCCCAATCGACCGCCCGATCGTGCTTACCTGCGCCACCCTCGCAATCGCCTTCGTCTCATCTCCGTCCGTTATCGCTTCGACCGGCGGTCGGGCCGCTAAGGTTCCTGCTGTCTGTCTCGACAGTTGCCTCGCAAGCTCTTTCGCTGCGTCCTTCATCGTCGGTCGCTGCGTTTTCTCTTTGCTCAGCATTCGATGCACAAGCTCCGCAATCTCTGGGGGAACCTGCGGTGCAACACTGAGCAGCGTCGGCGGCTCTTGAAACAGGTGCATTCCGATCAATCGCCCCGGCCCGTCCGCAACAAATGGTGTCCGTCCGGCAAGAAGCTCGTAGAGAACGCAGCCCAGCGCATACACGTCCGTCTGCGCATCCACGCCTCCAGCCCCAGCGCACTGCTCGGGGGACATATACGCGGGCGTTCCCATCACCTGATCTGTCGCTGTCTTCACTCCTCCGCGATCGTCGCTCAGCTTCGCGATTCCAAAGTCCAGCACTTTGACCCGCTCACCTCCGGGCGCAACCGGATCTCCGACCAGCATCAGGTTTTCGGGCTTCAAATCCCGGTGAACGATTCCCTGCCCGTGCGCCATCGCAAGTACATCGGCTACCTGCACGCACACATGCAGCGCCGTCTCCACCGGCAGTCGCTCGCCTCGCTCGGACAGATCACGAATCCGCCCGCCCAGGCTCTGCCCCCGCAGATACTCCATCACAAGGTACGCCGTGCCGTCCGCCGCGTGCCCGAAGTCCGACACTTGCACCAGGCTTGGGTGCTCCAGCCGACTCAGCACCTTGGCTTCATTGAAAAACCGGGCGATGAACTCTTTGCTCTTGGCATGGTCCGCGTGCAGCGTCTTGAGCGCCACACGTCGCTCAAGCGGCTCCTGCCGGGCCTCGTATACTGCCCCCATGCCTCCCTCTCCGAGAAGCCGGACGATTCGGTACACCCCCAGCCGCTGACCTTCCGTGAGCACAGCCATGCCTCATTGTAGTTTGCTCCCGCCTACGCGACGGAGTCAACATGCTTGGCGCTCCTCTCGTCGGTCGGTCCTCAGGCTATCGCTTCACCAGTAACATTGCCACCGGCGCTCGGTCCGATTCGCCGATGGGAAGTGAGACGAGCTTTTCCCATCCGAAGCGGGCAAGACTTTCGGCGAGTAGGGCTTCGTCGTAGCGCTTGAAGCGGAACATCGAGAATCGGCGCTCCGCGTGGCTGCGCGTGCGCACCGTAGCGATGGCGTCCATCTGGTAGCTGCCGGGGATGAGGCTGTGGTTCACGAGCTGAAGCGCGAACTCGTGGGATAGGTAGTTGAGGCAGTGGGCTCGCAGCGGTGCGCCCAGCCAGTCGGCGTAGACCTTGTTGAATGGATGGTGGAAGGCCGGGTCTTGGCGACGAACTTCTTCCTCGCTGGCTCCCACGGGTGACGGCCTTTGCTGGAAGTCGAGGAGGAGCATATCCCCGGCCTGGCAGTGCGCGAGGCTGTGCTGAAAGAAACGCGGCTCGCTGTCGAGGTTGGCGAGCGTGTAGCCGAGCATGGTGTAGATGCGTTGGCGACGGCCTTTGGTGGGCGTGTAGCTGACTTGCGGGTACTGCGCAAGGTCGTGGAAATTGCCGTGGACCAGGAGAGTGTGGACAGCAG
>CALLYL010000880.1 GCA_937859535.1 uncultured Myxococcales bacterium | reverse complement strand
CGATGATTTCCGCTCGCCGGAAGCGGCCACGGCGAACAGATACAGGCTAAGGGACTCCGCATGTCCCGCCCGTGGATCAAGTACCTGAGCCTTACCGACCAGCGCGGTCGCCATGACTCCAAGCGCCACGATTGCGGGCATGTCTCGCGGCACTTGGTAAGACTCTGTGACCGCATCCACATACGCCTCAATCACGGCTGGGAAGACATTCCGGGGCCATTGCGGCAAGGTTGCATCCACGTCGAGCGGAATCGGTGCGGTGCGCGCTCCTGACCACTGCCCAAGGTCGCACAGAATCTCATCCCGTTCCCTCTGTCGCTCGGTCATCTCTGAAGCCAACATGTCCCTTCGTTCCGGGGATAGATCGCTGCGCTCAAGTTCGGCGCGGATGCGTGTGAGTTCTCGATCAAGGAATCCTTTCCGCACTGCGCGTACAGAGTCCAGAAGCCCACCTGGACCTTGGTTGGCGGTTTGCAAACCGATCAAGTACGACTCGGACCCATGGGCAGACAGTCGCCCGACGGTGTTCTGTAGTGTCATGCGGGCCACCACAGACTGCGGCGTGATCTCCTCGCTACGGCTGTGAAGGTCCAGCATCGCCGCATAAATGGCCTCATGATGAGGCCCAAAGAAGTGCTGCGGCTGTAGTCCCTCATCCTCCGCAATGTTGAGTTTCTCGCTGTAGTTCAGGAGTGTCCCCAGCGCTGTTTTTTCGCTGGTGTCCGACGCAAAATCGTTGCCTGTCTCCGTGTTCCGTTCTATGGTTCTCATCGCTCACGCCTCCTTGGTTTGAGCTTCTGCTGTAATCCGAGCGCTCGACCTGGACCGTCGGGCGCTTGGCGTTTTAGGGGTCGATTTCCGAATCGCCCCTTGGGTCGTACTCATCTCTTGGGCTGCTTCTGCTTGCGCTGGTGACGACATGCCCAAGCGGCGGCAAGCTCGTGGTCTTCTGCGCTCAGCTCACGATCGGCACTGCCAGACCATGCGTGAGGGTCTGCCATCACTTCCGTGATGACGTTGACCAGGAAGGGCCGGACGTGCTGCCACAGGTGGTCCCGGTAGCGCAGCCACAGCCGATCCACGATCGGGCCGAGATCAAGCGGCGGCATGATCGGACTCCTCATCGCGCAAGCTGTCGGTCTGGCCGGTGGCGAATGCCCAGCCAGCTTCACCGATGGCTGCGCGGATGACGCCTAAGACCCGAGACGAAGCTCGACGATTGCCATGGAGGCAATACCAAATGTGGCGCGGGCTGACTTGTGCATCCCGTGCAAGCGCTTCGACTGTGCCCCCTCGCATATCGAGAGCAGCACGGAAGCGGCGAAGGTTGAAGGTTGGTTGCGGTGATTTGGTTCGTTCTTGGGGCGGTATGACTGGCGACATGCCCGATCAAAAAGCACGGCCAGCCACCCTTCTCAAAATCACATAACCTCAAATCGGATCAGAGGTTGTGTGCGACGGTCGGAGTTCGCAAGGAGGGGTCGGCATAGGGCACTCTGCGCCATGCCTCTTTGATCCTCTTTAACAGACTCGGTTGGCCAACCCCCCTGAAATCCGCAAGGTCGTTCCGACGCTCGTAGATCAACTTGCTGAGAGCGGCAGCGTCTATGCCCACTCGGCGTGCTTCCACGATCAACCATTTCATCGGGTAGTCGATTGGGTGCCCACCTTGTGGTGGACGTTTCATTTTAGCGGGGATCCCTTTCTCTTGCACAATGTCCGCCACCATCGCGATGAACTCAAATGCTTCCGCAAGGTGGTCAAGTTGCTCCAGTGACAGTCGGCCAATCTCATACTTTGCATTGGCAGACTCTTTTGGTTCACCATCAGGCCATTCCCATGCTCCGCACATAG
>CALLYL010000879.1 GCA_937859535.1 uncultured Myxococcales bacterium | reverse complement strand
CTATTCGCGAGAGATGGCACCGGTGGACAAACAGATCCTGCTGGATTGGATCAAGGACGGCGCACTGGAAGGTGATCCTGCGGCCAAGAGTCGCGTGACGGTTTCACCCCCCGAAGTCCCGGCATCTCCCAAGGCTGACCTCGTGCTCGATATGGGGGTCACCTACCAGCCGAACAAGAGCCTGAGCGATGACTATCGCTGCTTTGTGCTCGACCCGAATCCGAGCGGCACCGGTGGTATGCCCGAGGATGCCTGGCTCAAGGCCGGTGTCGTCAAGCCTGGCAATCACGCCATCGATCACCACGTGATCGTCTTTTTGATCAATCCGAGCGCTGTGGCGGCGGTAAAGAAGAAAGACGCGGACGAAGCGGGGCCTGGCTATAGCTGCCTGGGCGGACCCGGCACGAACAACACTGCGTTCTTGCTGGGCTGGGCACCGGGCGGTGTTCCGATTCGGCTGCGCCAAGACGAAGGGATGCCGATCAAGAAGGGCTCGATCTTCGTCATGCAGGTTCACTACAACGTCCACAACGACAACGGCAAAGGTGACCGCACCACTGCCGAGATCGAGCTGACCAAGACCCCGCCTCCGTACCTGGTGTACTCGCTGCCGCTGGCCAATCCGGATGGGCTCAAGATTCCTGCGGGCGATCCCGATGCGATCCAGACCATCGTGGCTCCGGTCGGCTTTATCCTGAAGCAGCTTAAGCTACCCGGCAACGAGCTGACCATTCAGTCGGTGACTCCGCATATGCACCTGCTTGGGTCCGAGATCAATACGCTGGTGGGGAGTCAGCCCCTGGTCCACATTCCCAAGTGGAAGTTTCACTGGCAGCAGTCTTATCAACTGGCGGAGCCGTTCGTTGCGCAGAGCAACCAGAGCCTGATCCTCGAGTGTCACTACAACAACACGGCGGAAAATCAGCCCGTGATTGGTGGCAAGAAGTCACCGCCGCGAGAGGTGACCTGGGGAGAAGGGACGGAGGATGAGATGTGCCTCAGCTTCATCGGAATCCGCGTTCCTCGCCAGACTCCGTAACCAGTCCTTACGGCTGGTCCTGACGAAGGCGGAACGTCCCGGCGGTGTAGCAGAGCATCGTCGGGAATAGCACCAGCAGCGCCGCATCCAAGTTGTTGAGCGTTTCCCGCAGCCCGAGAAGGAAGATCCACCGCATCGCGGGCTCGACCTTCTCAATGGCTCCCACCGAGTGTTGCAGTCCGATGATGGTCCCAAACAGCCCGAGGATCAGGGTGATGCAGCTTAGGTTGCGCACCAGGGAAGCGAGCTGCTCGGTGGGCTTATCGATCATCTTGATAGAGACCGCGAGTGCGGCGACTCCGAAGGCCAGGGT
>CALLYL010000878.1 GCA_937859535.1 uncultured Myxococcales bacterium | reverse complement strand
ATCCGCCACTGCGAGCTCGATCGGACCGCTGCCACCGCCGCCGTAGGTAGTGGCTGCGGCGAAGGTTCCATCGCCCACTCCCAAACGAACAGCGATGTTGTTCGAGTTGCGCTGCGCATACACAAGGTCTTGCTTGCCATCACCATCGACGTCCGCAACCACAATTCCGTCAGGTTGGGCGCCGACGGCCATGCTCGCACGGGGGGCGTAGGCTGGGGCCGCAGGATGGCGAAGGAAGAGCTGGTCGTTAGACACCGTGGTCGCATCCGGGTTCGTCACCACGATGTTCTGCAGACCGCAGGTCTTCAGTTGGGTCGGTATCGCGCACGTAATCAGCGTGCCCGTAAAGTTCACCTGGGAGACGATCGGACCCGCGCAAGTCACGCCGCCGACCGTAACCGTGGCACCGGCCTTGAATCCAGTTCCGCCAATCGCAAGCGTCGTGGCCTGATCCTGCGCAAGGCGTGGAGGATTCACTGAAGTGATGGCCAGAGTAGATGGTGGATCCTGAGGCGGAATCACCATCGCCATGTCGACAGAGCCACCAGACAGACCATCGGTGTTGGTGGTGCCATTTGAAGGAACGTCCGTACATTGACTGTGGCTCAGCAGTGCCGCAAAGGCGACCGCGCTTCCCACGCCAAAACCACGCCGTAAGCTCATCATCATCAGTCCTCCCCCAAGGCCAGGTGTTCCTGGCGCAAATCAAAACAGGTTTGGCAGAAGCGTACCATCAATTGGCCCGTTACGGTCCAAGTTTTCTCGTCGGAAAACGGAGTTCTCGCCTTGTGCCTGCGGGCGAGCTGTTCCTGTCAACGAGGATAAATGGGGAGAGCGAGCACAGGCGCGCCAACTAGGCTGCGCGCAGCAGGAGGGAAGGAGCCGAATCGGGGATTCCGTGCCGTACTAACCGCAGGTATAGCTACCGACCAGATCCTTCACGGAAGGAGTCTTGGTGGGGTCGTCCGCCGTGAGCTTGAACTGCACCTGGAGGTAGGTATTGTCCACGCCTTCGTTGATGGACGGCTTGATGGGGCCTACCGGGTCAGGCGGAATCGTGGTGGTGGTGCCAAACGGAGTCTTTTCGATGTCGAGCAGAGAGCCCGCTCCACGCGCACTGACCTCGACGGTGGTTCCCACCGGAGTGTCGACCGTATAGGACACCTTGTTCCAGGTGGTTTTGCGCGGCGCACAATCCGACTTGAAGGTGTGGCGATACAGACCGAACCGCGCTCCCGCATAGCGTAGCGCAGAGCCCGTGATGTCCGAGTAGGTGTACGGATTCGCGCCCACTGCGGTGCGGACAAAGCTGTAGTCGGTCGGATTGACCTTCCACACTTCGGCATTGGCTTCGTTCACGACCCAGGGAGTGCCGTTGATGTCTAGACCCACGCCAAGGTAGTCCTTGGGGCCCGGAAGCGCGTTGATGTGCTTCTTCATCACCATCGTGGTGGCACCAGAAGCCGGTGGGGCAGCCGACGCATCAACATGGAACAGACCGGTTCCGGTATCAGCGATCCACAGATTGTACTTATCATCCAGCGACAGACCCCGCAGGAAGTTCGCAGGAGGGAGGGTCAGCCGGTCGCGGAGGCCGGTCTTGGGATCAAAGCGAGTGACGCAGTTGCTGGAACTGGTGTAGATCAAGCCACGTGCATCCGCAGTAATGCCGTACATGCAGGGATCGCTGCCATGATTGGTGACTGCGTCGCCGTTCTTCACATCGACGCTGGCCAGTGTGCCCGTGCCCTGAATCCAGAGCTTGCCGTTCTTGTCGATCACAAAGCCGTATGGGCTTACGCCGACTGGAAACTGCTTCAGGATCTTGCCGGTGGCAGAGTCGAGGCGAACCACTTCCTGCGTTTGGAACAGACCTACGTACAGGTACTGCGAAGGCACTCCCTCTGGGCTCAGCGTAGAGTCAAACGCCGCCGCACGAGGAAGGGTTCCTGGGGCCCCAGTGGTGTTGCCATTGCGATCCTTGGTAAGCGGAACGTGCCACAGCACGCACTCGTCCGGGCTGTCCTTGGCACCGACCGCCCACATAAACGCTGCCGGGACTGGACCGGAACCCTCAAAGGTATCGATCTGGCCGTTGCCATTGCGATCCACACAGCGGGTCTTGTCTCCGGCAATCTTTACGACCGAAGCACGGTCCGGAAAGGCGTATCCGTAGTAGTTGGCACGGTTGGTAACCGCTACGTCACCGAGCAAGCTGACCGTCGACCGCGAAGGATCCTGCTTACAGCCCGGGCCCGTGCAGTAGCGAGCGACTTCCTTGCCGGTGGCCGCATCGACCTTGGACTCTGTTCCGTCGGCGCTGTTGGCGACCCAAACGAACGTACCAAGACCCTGACCAAAGCTGGAGGAGTCAATCACGATGGCGCCGTTGTTTTCCTTCACGCCCGTTGATCCGGGGGAGGTCGGCGTATACGGAGACATGCTGTTACCGACAGTAACCATGCCGCCAGAGGTCGGAACATCGTACGGGTCTGGCCCTGGGTTGGTGTTCGGATCGCAGACCACTCCATCTGGGCACGTCGTGGGAGGGGGTTGATCGGAACCACTGCTAGAAATGCTCGCGCAACTAGCAGAAAGCGCACTGAGGATCAGACAGCTAGATAGTTGTGAAAAGAGGCGCATTGGGTATCTCCGTTCTCCATAGTGTTTTGCGAGATGACTTACATATTTCTACTGCCTTATTGTACACTCTCTGGACATGAAACCACAATCAAAACCACGTCTGACGCAGCACTTTCGTGACGGAGTTCTAGTCTTCGCGGCTTGCGGGTTTATCGCAGGATGTCCTTCGAACAAACCGACAGCCGTGAGTACGGACAAGCAGGCCGTACCAGCGGTTTCCGCTCCTCCCGTTACCGGAAACACGACTCCTCCCCCGGCTGCCCCGACCGCAGTCACCGCAGCGCCGGCAGCGAAGGCTGATGTCGTACCTGCCGCCACGACCAATCCAGCCCCCACCACCATACCCCCAACCGCTGCGACCGCGCAGCCCGCACCGCCCGTCACCAGCAAGAAGACCTGCGAAGTCGAGTTCTTTGGTTCGGTGAAGTACAATAAGCCACTCCCACCCGGTCAGAAATTCTGGGTGTACGCCGTGCAAGGCGACTGTCTGGCCAAGAATCCACATGTGCTCGGCGCGACCCCGGTGAACCCCGAAGGTCGCTTCGGCTACGAAGTGTTTTCGGCGTGGGGAGTCGATTTGTCCTTCTGTGCTGGACTGGCAGAGTCCGCGCACAAACCCCTAACGGTCTACGGAAAGGCTACGGGGAAATACCATGCGGAAGCGGAAGGCGAGGTCGTGTTCCGTGACATTGAGATCACCGCAAAGCCCGGCCCGATCCGCACCTTCCCCATCGCCCGCAGTGCCTATGAAGAACTCACGCCAAGCCCGCCAAAGTAAATAGTCTGTCGCGGTGAAAACAACCAGAAACGCAGCCGCAGCCAGCAACCAAACAAAGCCATCACACCAAAGCAGTGTGGTGACTTTGCTTGGGCCTAGAGTGGGTGTCACTCCCTGCGAAGAGACACCCGCTGCTTAGGCCACGTTCCGTCGACGACGAACCAGAGAGTAGCAGGTCAGTAGGAAGCCACCGAGCGCGCCCAGGGGGGCCATTCCTTCCGGAGCAGGGGCGGCCATCGCGCAACCAAATCCGTTACCGGCCAGCTTGGCATCACCTACCGGAGTGCTCTTGCTCACGGTGTTGTCCGCAGGATTGGCATCGGTCATCGCAAAGCCCAGCTCATCACGCGGCGTCACCGTCGCATCAAACGGCTGGGTGGTGGTTCCTTTCGGGCTCTTCACCACGAACACCACCGGAGGGGCGCTGCCCTGCGGAGGAATCGGCGTCTTGGTTTCGCAGCTCAAGTAGCGCTTGTTCGCACTCACCACGCACGTCCAACCCTCTCCGGGCTGTACATCGGTCACTTGCGAGCCTTCGGGTGCCGTGTAGTTGAAGTAGGCACCAGCCGCCGCACCGGTTCCCTTGTTCATGGTGTTCGCAGTGTACTGCTCACTGTACGGTTCCGGTCCGATCTGTCCATCCACAGTCAACACCAGATCCGGACGATTGGTCTGGGTCACCACTGCCTCGCCATATCCATTGTTGTTCGCAGGCTGAGGGTCGGTGGTTCCGGTCGGTGGCAGAGCAGTCACACGAACCGGAACGGTCTCGCTGGTGTAGTTGGCAGGAATCGGAACCGACAGCGTGTAGATGAGCTGACCACCAGAAGGCAAGGTGACAGTCGCGGGCAAGGCACCTTGGCCACTTGCCGCAGGGCACATCACCCCCGCACCCACCGGCATACAAGTCCACGACGCTCCAGTGATTCCAGGAGGAAGCTGGGTATAGATGTTGGCATCGGTTACCGGATCAGTTCCCAGGTTGGTGACCTGTACGCTATAGACCGCAGTCGTTCCCGGAGCAGAAGGAGTCGCTGGCGGAATCACCACCACGGACAAGTCCGACTTCGGACTCGGACAAGTTCGGCTTCCCAGATCACAGGTGCGGCCCCCACAGTCCGCATCGGTGTTGCAACCGCAACGATTGTCGGACAGACAAATCGCTCCCTGTCCCGCAGCCGAGCAGGAGCCGGTTTGTGCTGGCGAAGCGGTGCACTGTACGCAGCTCCGACCGAACGGATCACAGACAAATCCACTTGGACAGTCACTGTTTACGCTGCACGCGCAGCGCGGTGGTGCCAGCGCACGATCACACTTTGGAGCCAGGACTCCGCACTGCAGATCGCTCTGACAATCCACCACGATGCTGGTAGGAGCGCTCGGCGAGGTACCATCGCCGGTCAGCCACGCACCGGCACGCATGACCCCCTTTGCAACCGCAAGCTGTCCCTGCCCGGTGATCGAGCCTTGGTTATCGAGCCGACCGGAGATGGCACGGCTCACCACCGCCGTGATTTCGATGGTGGTGCTCTCTCCCGCCGCAACGGTACCACCCTTGCTGGCATCAGCCCCCGCTCCCACCCGAACAATCAAGGTTCGGGTGTTCGCATCGTATTCGGCCTGATCATCGCCAGGCGCATCCGTCTTGGCACCAGCGTTCATGCCACTTGTGATCTTGAGCGAGCCCGGAAGATAGGTCAGCTCCGGAGGCAGCGGATCGCGCAATACCGTGTTGATGGATGTATCCGATCCAGTGTTCACGACGTTGATCGTGTACTTCACGGTATCACCCGGAATCACGGGCTTGCCCGGACGGCTGACGTTCACATAGGTCTTGGTGCTTTCCGAATACACCGGAAACAGAGTCGAAATTCCAGTCACAAAGCCACCCAGGAAAAACAGATCTCCGCTCGACGTTGCCTGAATCTGAGCCGACGTTGCGCCTGCTGCAAGCTGCGAGGTCACATCCACCACATCGAGATCGATGCCAACCATGCTAGATGGCTGTCCCGACATCTGCGGTAGGTCACCAGTGATCGAAACCGGTGCCCCCAGCGTGCTGCGGCTGCTGTTGAAAAAGTTCGTGGCCGGATTGAGCGGGTTGCTCAGCACGGTGCCGTTAAACAGCATTGAGTCTCCGGTCAAGCTTTCATCACCCTCGTAACCGATGATGCCGAGTTGTCCGGAAAAGCCGCTGTTCGGTACCAGAAATCCGTCGAGCGTAGCGTTCGCGTTGGCCCCCTGCTGAACGGTATCCATGCCGCGATAGATCACGATGTTGCGGGTCGGCTCATCCTTTTTGCGATAGATGACCGCCATGTGCCAGTTCACAAACGCGACGTTTTCAAGGACATCGCGCAGTGACGTGGTGGGCACTCCGCTGACCCGATAGGGACCGCTGCCGTTGGCTTGAACCAGCTTGGTGATGTCGGCATTGCCCTGGTAGTAGGTGCGGCCACCACTATTGACCGTCAGCCCCGGAAACTGCGGGTCATTGACAATCACCGACTTAAAACCACCCGGTCGATCGAATCCCACCTGACGACCTGCGGAAGCACCGAGCGGTAGCTGCGCCGCCCAGAACAGCCGTGCATGGACCACTACCGAGTCGGGAGGAATCGATAGAAAGGCAGCGCTGCTGGCACGTAGTGGTGTGGTGGTGCCATCCGCAGCAGTCGTGGTGCCGTTTGCATCGGTCTGCCACAGCATGTCCGCAGAGCTGTCATCCGTATTGGTGCCGCAACCGCCGCTGCTGACGCTACCGACAACCGGCTGGGGTACCCCCGCAGCGCAGTCCCAGCCAAGGGTATTCCCAATCAGCAGGAAGTTTCCCTTCTCGTTGAACTCAGCCAGCTTCTGCGGAGCGGCAGCAGCCGTTCCTCCGAGAGCGCTGACCCCTACTGCAGACAGGAGCCCAAGCAAGCAACTCCCTACGGAACCGTAACGACGAATGGTCATCTTACACCTCTAATGGCTTCTCTTGGACCTGCGGACCCATGAGTCCTTATTCCTACTTGGCTTAAGTTCTGCGCTGCCTTAAGCGGCCTTGTCCTTCTTGCGACGATGGTGCTTCTTCTTGCCATCGGCCTTGTCGCCATCCGCACCATCGGCAGGAGCCGCCGCATCCGTGGCATCCTTCTTGGACTTCCGCTTCTTCTTCTTTTTGCCACCGTCATCCGCAGCATCGGCCTTGTCGGCAGAGTCGCCCGCGACGGCATCACCCTTCTTGCCCTTTTTGTCCTTCTTGCCCTTTTTGCCCTTCTTGCCTTCGGACTTGTCGCTCTGGTCCTCGGACTGCGGCACCACGATGTCGCTCGCCTTCTTGACCTGAACGTCCTTCGGCTGGGCCGGATCAATGATCACGAAGTCGACGCGGCGGTTCTTTTCGCGACCCTTGGCGGTCTTGTTGTCTTCGATCGGCTTGTCGGGACCATGGCCCACCGATTGGAGCCGCTTGGCATCGATTCCCTTTTCGACCAGGAAGCGCACCACGCTGGCTGCCCGACGAGCAGACAGGTCACGGTTGTAAGCCGCCTTGCCCCGGTTGTCGGTGTGTCCTTCGACTTCCACCTTCTTGATGCTCGGTGCACCCTTCAGGCTGTTCGCCACTGCTTCAAGGACTGGGAAGCTGCGCTTCAAGATGACGTCCTTGTTGGTCGCGAAGAACACCGGCTCGATGATCTTGATCTGACCATCCGTGATCATGGTTGCACCGGGGCAGCCGTTCTTCTTCGGATCGGGGTCTGGAGCACCAGGCTGATCTGGGCAAGCGTCCTCGTGATCCACCACATGGTCCTTGTCACGGTCACCCGCAGGGCAGCCCGGCTTCTTCGGATCGGGCTTGTCACCCTTCGGCACATCGACGCACTGATCATCCGGATCGAGCACTCCGTCGTTATCGCGATCACCAGCCGGACAACCCAGCTTCTTCGGATCGGGATCGGGATGATCACCCTTGGGTACATCGATGCACTGATCATCCGGATCGAGCACTCCGTCCTTGTCACGATCACCCGCCGGGCAGCCAAGGCGCTTCGAATCGGGATCGGGACGTTCGCCCTTGTGCACATCAGGACAGATGTCGAGACGATCGATCACACCATCGCGGTCACGATCCGGACAGCCGTTGGTGTTGGGATTGTCCGTCGCGATTCCTCGGTCATCTGGACAGGCATCATCGGTATCGAGAATTCCATCGTGATCTCGATCAAGTATTGGTTTTTTCTCTTCTTTGATCGGTGCATAGGCGATGCGGAGCAGCACCCGTCCGTCCGGGGTACCCGGCTGCCGGAGGAGTCCCACACCGCCCGCGATTCCAACATTGACCTGATGGGCGATGTTGTAGTGAGCCGCCAGCAACACTTCCAAGCTCGTGAAATCCCGATAGAACGGCTTGGTGGAATCGGTTCCCAGAACTTGGGTGGCCAACACCGCTTCGGGACCGATCGCAAAGCGACGCTGCATATCCGCATACGCTATCGCGGCCCCGAGCTGAAGCTCTGAACCAACCGTGCTTCCCGCGAGATCAACTCCCGAGCCAATCTGCGCAGCCGGACGGTATTGAAAGCCCGCAGTGAACGACCACAGAATGTGCTTGCCATAGCCCCCCAACGCCAGCTTGGGAAGCACCCGCAGCACACCCTCGTCACTCGACGACAATGCCACTCCCGAGTTCACTCCAAACGATCGCAGCGGCACCCAAACCTGGGCACCGATGCTAAGTGACACGGGACTCCGATAGGGCTGTCCAAAGAGCCTCACCCACAAACCAAAGCGCGGATCGCCGACCGCCACTCCGTTGGCAGGCTCGGCCCCCGCAGCCTTGGTACCGCGTTCGATAAAGGTGATGGGAAGGCTGGCATTGATCTGCACGCGATCCAAAAAGGAGCCCGCAAGATCCACATGGCCTAGAAACTGGTGCTCGATGACCGAGAGCTGTTTTGTGAAGCTACCGTCGCTACCAACCGACCCAAACACCAGTGGGTTGTGAGCGTAGTTGAGCGTGATGCCCACAGAAAAGTAGCGCGTCGATGAGTACCAGGGATGGTCCACCCAGAACGAAAACTCACCCGCAGAGGTGGGTTCGTACCGGTTGACGGCAAAGCCCTGCTTCAAGGTCTGCGCGGATGCTTCCTTCGGACTCAGAAGGGCGCAACAGATCGCACCTACTACACTCAGTGATTTCGCCAAAGATCGCCAAGACTTCACAACAACACCTCCAACGCGAAAGCCTCTTTGGTGAGGCTCGCCATTGATCGAATCAGAGCTGGAACCGATGTGCCCCCTGCTGCATTAGGGAGCCAAGAAGGGAATGCCGCCGTCGCAAGCGACGCAGACAGAGGTCGGAGCCTCAATGCCAGGGATCCCCCCACGGACGGTTGGCACAACACGGCCCCTTCATTATTACAGAGTCGAACGATGTTGTGTGGAGCGAATCTAGGGTATTCGCCGGAGCGGACTGTGGTGAAGTATATGCGGACCAAACACAACGCACGGTCTGGCACTCCCGCTCGTGCGAAAATGTCTGATCCGCTGTGACGAAAAGTGGCTATTTATCCACCACAGTGCTCCTGGTAAGATGCGCAACCATGAGTGATACATCTTCGCAGACTGTGTTTCCGGTATTCCCTTCCCTTCATGGCAAGGTTGTCCTCATCACGGGTGCCAGCAGCGGCATTGGTGCAGCCTGTGCCCGAGCGTTCGCAGCCAGTGGTTGTCGTTTGATCCTGGTGGCCCGCCGTACGGAGCGACTGCATTCGTTGTCTGCGGAGCTTACGAAGCTCGGTGCTGAACAAGTGATGCCTCTGGTGGTTGATGTCACCAACGGCAAGCAGGTCACGGAGTCGATGGCCACACTGCCTCCTACTCTGCGCGCCGTCGATGTGGTGATTCACAGTGCCGGACTTGGGCGCGGGCGCGACAAGCTGCAAGACGGAGTCCCAACAGACTGGGATGAGATGATCGACACCAATGTAAAAGGAGTCCTTCATGTCACCCATGCCGTGCTGCCGCAGATGGTACAGCGGGACTCTGGTCACATCGTTCACATCGGATCAGTAGCAGGTACGCAGCCTTATGTCGGAGGTGCGATCTACTGCGCTACCAAAGCAGCCGTGCGAATGCTCAATCAGTGTCTCAAACACGATCTGCTGGGAACACGAATTCGCGTCAGCAGCGTCGATCCTGGTATGGTTGACACGGAGTTTAGCGTGGTCCGCTTCCGAGGTGATGTAGAGCGCGCCAAGGCGGTGTACGCTGGCATGACTCCGATGTCCGCAGACGATGTTGCCGAAGCGGTCCTGTTCTGTGTGACGCGTCCCCCTCACGTCAATGTCAGCGAAATCGTTATGCTCGCCACCGATCAAGCATCCGCCACAACCGTTCACCGCCGTTAAGCCATTCCGAGCGTCCTGTTTGGAACTCTAGGGTGAGGCGACTCCCGAAACTCTCCTTAAGTCTCGCGGACTCATGAGCCACTCGATCGGAAGCCGTTGTCTAGGTGTCGTGGTGCGATACGATGAACAAGCGCGCTACGGAGTGCGTTGGGGGTCGACCTTGGCAAAAATCCTTTCATTTCGCGAGTGGGAAGAGAAGACGAGAAAGAAGGACTGGAAAACCAAAGAAGAGCCTTATCTGCTCTACCTAAAGAAGGTTCTCCTCGCTCCGCGCAGCTATCCCAAGTTCTACTCGGCGGCCCAGGCCGAGACGGAGCTTTATGACCACTTCGCGACGATGCTCGATGGGTTCGCAAAGACGCTGGAGGAACGACTGGCCAAGCCCGCGCCAGTCAAGAAGCAGACCGGACCGACCGGCGGCACCAAAACCGGCGACACCAAAACCGGCGGCACCAAAACCGGCGGCACCAAAACCGGCGGCAAAGACGCCCAGACAGAGAGCCAGTCTTCCGGCACCAACAGCCAAGGCAGCGGCAAGCAATCCTTCACGGTGGGTACAACGGAAGAGTCCTCCGGCAATGAGATCATCAAAGCCAAGCCGAAGCCCACGAAATACGACAACAAACCAGAGTTCGGCCCGGTCGAGCTGCGCACAACCTTTCTGCGGATGCCGAAAAATCCCGATCTGGTGATGAAGGCTGACAATGAAAAGGAGATTGCCAACGATGCCACCCTGTGGGGCGTGGTCCGGCCAAGCTTTACCATGAACATTGGTAACGACAACCTGACCGAGTTTCAAAGAGCGGAACCTGGCACACCTTGGCTCGGCTTTGTCCGGATCGGTCGTCGCGTAGGCCGGGAAGAAGACAAGATTGCCCTCATCCAGATCGTGCAAAGCGTGCCATCTGGAATGAAGTTCGTCGCGCCGACCAAAGACCTTCGTCCCGCAGAGCCATGGCACAAGGTCTGGCTCGACCGCAAGTTTGCCGCCCAAGGTGACCCCAAGATCAAGAAATGGAACGGCTGGGATCTGCAAGCGCTCAAGCAAGACAAGTCGCTTGAGCTTTCGGACACTGGCTGCTTCTTCGGATTCTTCCTCGTCAAAGCGAGCGATGGCGGTCCCAACCACTACTTCAACTTCCGCTGCGCCTCGCTCAATCGGGTCGCCAACGCCTACTTTTCAGATGTGGTCCCCGATTTTCCTTTCGGGAAGATGAACTCGGAACAGCGGATGGCGTACCAAAACCTGATGGAGGCCGCTCGCGGTGGTTTTTCGCCACGGCTTCAAGAGATTCAGCAGTATTTCCCGAACATCAAGCTGCGCCGCGCTTCGATGGAAGTGGATCGTGCCTCCAAGAAAGTTCCGCTCACCTGGGCCAAGGCAGTCGTCGAAACGATTCAGAAGTTCTAGGACGCGCTCCCATCCAACATCCGTCCGTTATATTGGACGATATTCGCGAACCATCCGACGCTGAACAGACAAATTTCCACAGCAGCAGACGTCGTATGCTATAACAGACTTCGGTTGTTATGGTGATGGTGGTGCAATGAACTCAGCATCGATTTCTTCGTCGAAACGTCCCAAATTTCATCCCAACCTGGTGCAGACCAGCCCCCAGTCGCCCCCTCTCCGCATCGGCATGATAGGTGGCGTCGAGCGTTCCGAAGGCCTGTTCCAGCAGGCAGCCCGGTCCGCAGGCTACCAGCTCGAAATCCACAGCGGCCACACCGCTGGTCGGGGTGCCCAAACCTTGGCGGCGCTGGTCAATCGCGTCGATTTGGTTGTGATCGTAACCGACGTAAACAGCCACAATGCCGTGGTGGCAGCACGCAAACTAGCGGTCAGCCGAGGGGTTCGCCACCTGCTCGTCCGCCGCTGTAGCCCCTCGCGTCTGATCAGCTTGATCCAAACCCAAGCCACCGGGCCGGCTCACGCCGCCTAGGCGGGATGACGCCGACGCGCTACTCGACTCGCCCCCCCCGCCGAGCACGCTATCGACAGGCAGAGTAGCGCCAACGGACGACTGTCTGTTTTAACAGACATCGTCTAGTGAATCGCTATGGAGCGGTAGCACAGGCAGGCCGAGACGTGCAGCGACTGCACCACGCAACCAACGTCGGATAGGGCGTAAGGTCGATCTGCATCATCCGCACGTAGTCGATCCAAGACGCCAGGTGGAGATCGGCCAGCGTGAACGTCTCTCCGGTCAGATAGGGCCGACCTTGGAGGGTATTTTCCACGATCTGGAGCAGCCCCATGATGTCGGCCTTCGCGGTCGCCCCTGCTTTGGCGTTGCGCTCATCCTCTGGTGCCCACTGACCCACGTTGCGGCCGAGGCGCGACATCGCTTCTCCAAGCGTCACATTGGTCCAGACGATCCACTTCATGACCTCGCCGCGCTTCGGACCCGGCGCGGGGTAGAGTCCCTTGGCAACTCCGAACAGCTCTCCCAAGTAGAGCTGGATCGCTGCCGATTCAAAGATCGCCACGCCGTCGTGGACCAAGACCGGCACTTTGGCATTGGGATTCAGCTTCAGAAACTCTGGCTTCTTGAGGTCGCCTGCTCGGTAATCGAGCTGCACTTTCTCATAAGGAACTCCTAGCTCCTCCAGCGTCCAGTGAACCGGGGAAGCACTCGAGTGGGGGGCATAGTAGAACGGCA
>CALLYL010000877.1 GCA_937859535.1 uncultured Myxococcales bacterium | reverse complement strand
GGGCTGCGCCAAGAGCACGACAGCCAAGATTCTGACCTCGCTTCTCGACCCCAAGCAGACCTCGCTACGCACCCGACCAAAGGACGAACAGACAGTGATGGTGTCCGCGATGAATGCCTGGGTGCTGGCCTACGATAACCTCTCGTCCATCCCCGAGTGGTTGTCCGACTTGCTGTGCTGTTTGTCGACGGGCGCAAGCCATCCAACCCGAACTCTATATACAGAGACGGGTGAGACGGTGATGCAAGCCCTGCGGCCCGTAGTGCTGACCAGCATCGTCGATGTCGCCAAGCGATCCGACCTCATCGACCGCGCAGTGATGCTCAACCTTCCGACGATTGCTGAAGAGTCTCGCCGGTCGGAAGAAGAAGTCTGGGCGGACTTCCTGGCTGCTCACGCTCGAATTCTCGGCGCGATGCTCGATGCGGTGTCGTCGGCCATTCTCAAGCTGCCTGAAGTGAAGACCAAGGCTCTGCCGCGCATGGCCGACTTTGCAAAATGGGCGATGGCTGCGGAGGAGGGACTTGGACTCGAGGAAGGCGAGTTCATGGCGGCCTATTCCGAAAACCGCCTCGACTTCCACGCGCAAGCGCTGGAGTCCTGTTCCCTGTTCGAGCCCCTCGATCGGTTCATGAGTCAGAAGAGCGAATGGACAGGCACAGCGAGCGACCTTCTCGATGAGCTGGAGCAGAAGGCCACCAAGTCTCAGCGAGAGAATCGACGGTGGCCAAAAGACTCAACCCGACTGAGCGGCGAGTTACAGCGGATTGCTCCGAATCTGAAAATGGCGGGGTTTGAGGTTCGACAGTACCGCGAATCCTCGCAACTGCGACGAAGACTGATTCAAATCATCAAGTGTGGGGAGAACGGCATTGGCAAGCGTCTACAACCGAGGCACCAAGAACAAGCCCAACTGGTGGATTAAGTACAAGGACGCCTCGGGTGTCTGGCGTCGCAAACCCACCAAGCAACTGACCAAAGATGCCGCGAAGCGTTACGGGGCCGAGGTCGTCGCTCGAGTCGCTCGAAACATCATCGGCATACCGGACAGCGATCAGCTTGAACAGCCGTCGACCACCGTGTCACAGCTTTTTGAGCGATTCCTCCTCGAATACCACGGTCCCAAGGTTCGCAATCTCGACGAGTACCGAGAGCAGCGAAGGTCGGACTACCAGATCCGAGTGCGCACCTATTCGATCGGCAGGCTCGATGCCAAGAAGGTTCGCTTGAGCGATGTGGAGCGATGGCGCGACGAGCTGCGGGAAAGCGGGTACGCGCCCAAGACGATCAATGAGTCGATCAAGTATCTCAAGCTGGTGTTTACCTGGGCTTGTCGCCGAGAGATTCTCGACGTGATGAACCCTTGCACCAACTTGGTCCAGTTACCTACTGAGCCATTGCAAGAGCGCTACTCCTTAGAAGAGGTTCACCGGATTTTGGCATCCCCGCACCTTCCAATTGGGGTCGCCATTGCGCTGTATACCGGGCTTCGTCGGGGTGAAATTGCGGGCATGACCTGGACCGACGTGGACTTCAAAGTGAACCGCATTCACGTCAAGCGCTCCTACGCCGGACCAACCAAAACCGGAAAACCTCGCATCGTTCCAATTCACCGCGAGCTAAGAGACCTGCTGGAACGCTGGCGGCCGAGCTGCCCCACTACGGACCTTGATCTGGTCTGTCCCATCGAAATAGGCGATCGCGTCTATCGAGCAGCGACCCAACAGGACGAGCAGATGGTCGATGCTTTGCGCCAGTTCCTGCGGCAGTCCGGTTGCTCCTCCGCCTTCATTCGTCCCTGGCATGCGTTCCGCCATACATTCGCCACGCAGTTTTTGGAGCAGGGTGGAGCTCAGGCGGCGCTCGAACGAATTCTTGGGCACACCACCAGCGGTAGCCAAGTGACAGCGCTGTACGTGCATGTAGATTTTTCCTTCCTGGCTCGCGAGCTCGACCGAATCACCCTGCTTCCGCCCCGCCAGTAGCCCTTTCACGGCAGCGTCCGCTGTCCTCGTCAAATCACCTCGCAGCCAGGCCAAAAGACACAAATTTAGGCACAGGTCACACCCGCGAAACCCGGGTGCATGCGGTGCATTCAAGTCCTAAAACTGTGAACTTTCGTTCACTGGACGCTGAATGGGGGTGCCATGGACGCTATAGGACGCTGGCCACGCAAACAGCGTCCTATAGCGTCCTCCGTCGGTGACTCAGTGGTTTTAGGACGCTAGGACGCTTTAGGACGCTGTTTGCGGCCTACTTTTATACACACAGCACAGAGCGCTGCCAAAACCACCCCTCCCAGGAACAAAGAGCACACCAGAGGGCACACCCACCCTTGCGACTTTCGTGATTCTCGACGACCAGCGTTTTACACGCCTGATTTCTACAAGCTGTAGTCGCCGCTTCTTTGCTGAAAAAAGAGCTGCCCCCGAAAAGATTTCTGCTTGACAGGGGCGGCCCTTTTATCGCAATACATACCCACTTCTTGCACGGGCCCATAGCTCAACTGGCAGAGCAGCGGACTCTTAATCCGTTTGTTGTAGGTTCGACTCCCACTGGGCTCACAGTGAAAGGCCGTAGTCCTTGACTACGGCCTTTTTTTTGCCGATTTTCGTTGTGTCGATTTTTCTACGAGTGACTGAGTTTGTTTCGGTACGCGAGAGTGGCGGAACTGGCAGACGCACCAGACTTAGGATCTGGCGCCGAAAGGCTTAAGGGTTCGACTCCCTTCTCTCGCACTTAGGTTTCCGCTGTCGGTTTTTGGACGGCGGAGCAGCTTCACGGCAGCGAGCCCTTGCATTCGCTGCGCCTCCTGTCGCAAGTTCGTGCCGCTCGCATGACCTTTGCGACCCTGGAGGATCGGCCATGTCACGCTTTCGCCTTGCTTGTTCTGCTCTCTGTGCGTTGTTCGCTGCTTGTGGCCCTGGGGAGGACGCGCCGCCCAGCTTCGCTGTCGACCAGCCACGGTTCTTCCAGAGTCTCAACCTGCTGAGTGATGAAACCCGGGCCGCCTTTCCGGACTTCGAGAGGCGCTGGGACCACATCGCTGCCGACACCGTCAAGCGTCTCGAAGACGGCGAAATCGTCGAGGAAAAAGAGCAGAAAGCTGCCGCTCGCGCTCTGCTCTATGGTGCGTTTGCGCTGGTCGCCGGACAGCACGCGGTCGAAGACGGTTATTTGAAGCTTGATCAGTTGACCCGTCCCCAGCGCTACTCGAAGGGCGATGATGTCGACGAGCAAAAGGCACGCATGGTGAAGGCTGTGGACTGGCTCAAGCGGGCTGCTGATCTCGACCCGAGCGATGACAGAATCCCTGCGGTGCAGCGCTCGTGTGCGTTCAACCTACAGACCATCGACGGGACTTTTACTGCGGATGTGCTGCTAGGTCTCAACGGTGCCGCGAGCCAGAGCTGGTTTGACACCTTCACGGCGATGATGCTGCTGCGTGATCCAAACCTGCACCCAGGCTACGCGCCGCAGATCGAGCAGCTCATCGGGATCACCTGCGGCACCTCACGCTTTAACTGTGCCGGTGGTGGACCCGCACCCGAGACGCCGACCGGAGAGCGCTGGCTGACCAAGGAAGTGATGGGACCACTGCTGATGAGCGACCTTCTGGCCAAGCGTGGCGAGTCGCTGATTCAGCGGGCCGATCTCAATCCGGCGATGGCTGGGGCGCTGATTCCTGAAGCGGTTCTGCGACTCAAGACCGCCGAGGGTTTCTTGGCGGCGGCGACCAAAGCCGTGGCGGACCCGGCCCTGTCGCACTTTCCGGCGAAGCGGCGTTTGCCCGAGCGAACCGACCGGCTCAAGCTACTGCTGGCAGCGGTGGCGGGCCGTCAGAGCGGCCAGACTGGTCCCGAGCTGCCCGATCCCTCCTATTACAAAGGTCGCAGCTATCTGGATGCCTATCAGTGCGTTGCTTGTCACACGGCTGGACCGACGACTCAGTCGCTGCCGCGCTAGGGTGTGCGGGGGTCTGCCGATGACTACAAGGGGGGTCGATGAGTAGCGACGATGCGGTGGTGCTCGATGGCGGGCATGGCGAGGGCGGCGGGCAGATCCTTCGCACCGCGCTGTCGTTGTCGCTGCACACCGGGCGACCGTTTCGACTGAAGGCGATTCGTGCCAATCGGGACAAGCCGGGCTTGCGGCCTCAACACCTTTTGGCGGTCGTGGCGGCGCAGCGGCTCGGCGGAGCGTACGTCGAGGGGGCCGAGGTTGGTTCGAAAGAGCTGTGGTTTGAGCCCAAGCAGGCGGTGGTCAGTGGCTCCTACTTTTTCGACATCGGGACAGCGGGCAGCACGCTGCTGGTGTTCCAGACGCTGCTACCCTCTCTGCTTTCGGCTAGAGGCCCGTCTTCGCTCCAGCTCTGTGGCGGGACGCACAACGTCAAAGCGCCGCCGTTCGAGTTCATCGAGCGGGTGTTTTTGCCACGGCTGGCCCAGCTCGGGCATCGGGTGACGCTGACGCTCGTGAAGCCCGGCTTTTATCCGGTTGGAGGAGGCAAGCTGACCGCGACCATCGAACCGACCCAGTCGATCGCGCCGCTGGAGCTGCTCCATCGCGGTGAGGTCGTGGCGATTCGTGCCGAGGTGCTGGTCAGTAAGTTGCCCATGCACATCGCGCAGCGAGAACAAACCACCCTTTGCGAGCGACTTGGAATCAGACCTGCGGCCTGCCCCATTCATCAACTGACCACCAGCGCTGGACCCGGTAACGCCGTCCTGGTGCAGATCGACAGCGAGTCCGGCGGCGAGTTGTTTTCGGCCATCGGTGAGCGTGGGGTGCCTGCGGAGCAAGTGGCTGCGTCCTGTGCCGATGAAGTACACGAGTTTCTTACCGCTGCGGTGCCGGTCGGCGAACACCTCGCGGATCAGCTCCTGCTGCCGCTCGCGCTGGGCAAGGGCGGTCGCTTCTTGACCACCCGGCCTTCGCTGCACACGCTCACCCAAGTCGATACGCTGCGTGCCTTTGTGCCGGTCGAGATATCGATCGAACAGCAGGCCGGGCTAGCGCACCTTGTCACTGTTCGAACCTAGCGCACCGACGTAGATATTGCCGTCATGGTTCACGCGACATTGAGCAGTCCTGCGCTGAATCGTTGGCAATGTCAGAGGCATCAGATGTAATGGCGTTGTTGCGGCAAGCGGTTTGTCGCAACCGTGAAACGGTCCCCGAAAGTGGAGGAGGTTCCCTATGAAGACTGTACTGGCGATGGTTCTTGGTTCGTTGTTCCTGGCTGGTTCGGCAATGGCTTGTCCGGGCGAAGGTGCTGCCGACAAGGGCACCAAGTCGGCTGACAAGGGCACCAAGAGCGACTCCAAGAAAGACACCAAGACCACCACCTAACAAGGGTGGAACTGTGGGCGGTAGACGCTATCTGTTAGCGGCGCTGCCCACTCTTTCGTAACAGCCGAAGCGCCGTCTGGGTTTACACCAGGCGGCGCTTTTTTTTGCGCTCAGCCCGCTGAGCCGGTGCCCTTGGTTCCCGACTGTCCACGCTCTTCTGATCCGTCGTCGTCCGAGTCATCGGTATCAGACGCTTGGGGCTGGCCACCTTCTATAATTTCGCGTGCGGCGGCCTCTGGATCTAGATCCTCGGTGGAGGTGTTGCGGCGTCCGTTAGACATAGGGGAACCGTACAACACTATTTCGTCCCTTGGAAGTGCCCGTCGAATTGAGGTTTTATGTGCAATCGACGCGGTTGGCTGGACGGTTTGGCTGAGCGTCCGCGTTCACTGGAAGCCTTTCGAGAGGAGCAACTATTCATGATTGTCGCGGTCACTGGAGCCTCGGGTTTCGTCGGCTCGAATCTCATTCGGGCGCTGTTGGCGCAGGGGCATACCGTGCGCGCACTCGCACACACGCTCGAGCCGCCGCCAGGTGATGTGGTGTCCCCAGCGGCACTGTCGTACCACCGAGGAGATGTGCTCGACCCGGGCTCGCTCAAGCGGGCGTTTGAAGGGGCAGAGGTCGTGTTTCACCTGGCGGCGCGCATCTCGATCACCCGGCACGACGAAGAGGCAGTCCTTCGTACCAACGTCGAAGGTCCGCGCAACATTGCCTCTGCCTGCCTTTCGACGGGCGTGCGACGGCTTGTTCACTTTAGCTCGGTCCATGCTTTTCATGTTCCGAGCGAGGATCAACCGATGGACGAGTCGACGCCGCTGGTTCCAGATGATCGCGGGGCGGTGCCAGCCTACGATCGCTCCAAAGCACTCGGCGAGCGTGAGGTCATGCGGGCGGTCGATCAGGGCTTGGATGCGGTGATCCTCAACCCGTCGGGCATCCTCGGGCCCGGCGATCATGGACCATCACGAATCGGACGGACGGTGCTCGACTTTGCACGGGGTCGCTTTCCCCTGCTGGTGCCCGGAGTCTACAACTGGGTGGATGTTCGCGACGTGGTAGCCAGCGCCATGGCCGCCGCCGAGCGTGGCCAGCGCGGCGAAAAGTACATTGTGGCAGGTGAGATCGGTTCGATTCGACGCATCGCCGAGCTGGTGGCGCAGGCTGGTGGGAAGCGGGCACCGCGCTTTGATGCACCGCTGTGGCTGCTCGGCGGAGTGGCCCCAGTGATGGAGACGGTGGCACACCTACGTCGGTCGTCACCGCTGATGACCCCGCAGGCGCTGGCGATCCTGCAAAGTCCGTGTGATTTCCGTTCGGACAAGGCCATCCGCGAGCTGGGTCACAAGCCGCGTGCCCTGGCGGACACCATCACCGACACCGTGAACTGGTTCCGTGACCACGGGCGACTAGCGTAGCGCTTACACCACGTCGACGGCGGCCATGCTGGGCATGCGATCGGTCGAGGTGCGCCCTGGGCCACGACGTGGGGTTTCGTCGATCAGCGGTAGCCCCATCGCCTCTGCGAGATCGGCTGCGACCGCACGCTGATTGCCAAACTCTCCACCAGAGGAGACACGCCGAAAGACGATGGGACCGAGTGGCTCGCGCTTGGGGTTCTGCCAGCACAAAAAGATGTACTGCTGACGAAACGGCGCAGCGAGTCCATCGGACACCAGCTCGGAGCGCAGCGACACACTGGCGAACTCATCGAAGCTGCCGCTCTGCTTCCGCTCGCGCAGACCCGACATCACCGTCATGTCATAGCTGCGGGTCTTCAGGTCACCGGTCATCTCGACGAACCGCGCATCGGTCAGCAGCGAGATCGGGATAAAAATAAGTGACACCAGCAGCGTCAGCCCAAGCCACACCACGCACAGGAGGATAAAGATTCTCTCCGATCGCACCGACAAGGCGAGCGTACACGCTGCGACCGCTGCCGAGGCCAAGCTGGCATCTCGGATGGTCCTTAGCGCGGGCTTCCGAACCCGTTGCGGGGAGCGGAGAACCACTGCATCGTCAGAGAGGCGACAATCCAGCCAATCTTGCATCTAGCGCACTCCCGTGCATGGCATCTAGCGCACTCCCCTGCTGGCCGGCGCTTCCTCCCATCATGCTCGACCCTGTAAGCCACGGCCTGTGGTTTCAGTCTATCGTAAGTTGCTCTCGAATAGAGCGTTACGAAAATGTCACACCTTCGGAGAGCAAAAGACCTACCTTCGCGCCCCCATTCGTGACCATAAACTTTGGCAGACACCGGCAGAGGTGCTCACTTGGCCAAGATCGTAATCATCGAGGACGAAGTCGATCTCCTGGAGATCATCGCGTGGAACCTTCGCAACGCTGGGCATGAGGTTCTGACTGCGACCCATGGGCTCGATGGTGTGTCGTTGTGCGAAGAGTCGCTACCCGATTTGGTGGTGCTCGACCGGATGCTGCCCGATATTCCGGGGACGCAGGTGCTGTTGCGCCTGAAAAACGGGGCGAAGACCGCCTCGATCAAGGTCTTGCTCTTGACGGCCTGCGGTGAAGAGAGCGATCGCATCGTCGGGTTCGAGCTAGGGGCTGATGACTACGTCGTCAAACCCTTCTCGGTGCGGGAGCTGCTCCTGCGAATCACCGCCATCCTGCGTCGGGGCAGCCCGGAGGATGCTGGTCCTTCACCCAGTCGGCCCGAGGGGACCGCAGCCAGTCGACCCGAGGCTCCAAGCTGCGAAGAGGATGAGGTGTTGGTTCTTGGTGCGCTGCGCATCGATCGCGGTGCCCACCGCGTGTTCTTGGGGTCCGAGGAAAAGAAGCTGACGGCACTGGAATTTCGGCTGCTGTGGACGCTGGCCAGTCAGCCCGGCAAGGTGCTTAGTCGCGCCCAGCTCCTCGATCGGGCCTGGCAAGACTGGAACACTGAGGGGGCGATCACCACCCGCACGGTGGATACGCACATCAAGCGGTTGCGGGAAAAGATCGGCGATACTGGCGATGTGATCGAGACCGTACGTGGCGTCGGCTATCGCTTCACCACCAGGCTGTCGCCCACTTCATTGCAGGTCGAGCCGTGAAGCTCGGAATTCGGGCCAAACTGTTTGTTCTCTCCTTGTCGCTGATCGCGCTGTCGCTGGCCATCTCCTACGGGTATCTGAGAAAGACGCTCGACGCCAACCTGACCACTCGCATCGAGCAGGACTTGGCCCAGAAGCTGCGTCTCATCGCCTATGCCGCCGAGCAAGCCCACCTGTCACCCGGTGATCCCAAGCACTGGCAAGAGACGGCGCGGGCGCTATCCCCGCTGTGCGTGGCCCGTGTGACCTTGCTGCGTGCCGATGGCAAGCCACTCGCCGACTCGGAGCTGGAGGATGATGGTCTGCTCGGCTTGCCGAACCACCTTGGGCGACCCGAGATTTTCGAGGCGCAACAGCATGGCTACGGCAAGAGCACTCGGCAGAGCGCCACGCTCAAGCGGCGGATGCTCTATGTCGCAATGCCGTTTCGACAGTCCGACGGCCAAAAAGGGGTTGCCCGACTGGCGATGCCGCTCACCGATGTCGATCGGACGATGGCGCAGCTCCACCTGGCCTTGCTGATCGCGGCGGTGCTTGGCCTTGCTGTGGCGGTGCTGATGTCGAGCGCGGCGGCTCACCTGGCGGTGCGCAGCCTACAGAAGCTCACCGATACCGCGCACCGCATGGCGCTTGGCGATCTGGGCACCAGGGCTCGACCGGAGGGACAAGACGAGCTGGCTGTGCTCGGGCGCGATATTGACTCGCTGGCGGACTCGCTGTCGCGGGCGCTCACCGAGCTGCGGCGGATGGAGTCACTGCGACGGGACTTTGTCGCCAATGCCTCGCATGAGCTGCGCACCCCGCTGGCGACCCTGGTCTCTGCGGTGGAGACGCTGCGGAGCGGGGCGGCCAGTGATCCGGGTGCGGCCAAGACCTTCCTCGATATCATCTACCGCCAGGCCGATCGCATGAATGCCCTGGTGAACGATCTGCTCGACCTGTCACGACTCGAGGGTCAGGATCGTCGCCTGGCGCTGTATGCCGTCAACCTTGCCGACATCGTCAAGCAGCAAGTGGCGCTGTTTTGGCCCCGTGCCGAGGAGCGCAAGCAGCGGCTGCAACTGTCACCATCCCCGGCCTCTTGCTTGGTGATGGCCGATCGGCTGCGCCTAGAACAAGTCCTGGCGAACCTGCTCGATAACGCCATCAAATACTGTCCCTCTGGGGCCGAGATCATCGTCGGCTGGACCGCCGAGCCGTTTTCTCGCACCGTCGAAGTCTCGGTGTCAGACACCGGCCCTGGCATCGAGGCGGTCCACTTGCCAAGATTGTTCGAGCGCTTCTATCGGGTCGATACGGGCCGCTCCCGGGCACTCGGTGGGACAGGCCTTGGTCTGTCCATCGTCAAGCACGCCGTCGAATCCATGAACGGCCAAGTGGTGGTCGAAAGCACGCTCGGCCAAGGCACCACCTTCCGTTTCACCCTCAAGCGCGCCGACGACAACTAGCGGACGTGGACGGACGTGGCTCCGACGCCTACGATGGAGAGCGGCTTGTCTTTACCGACTCTTCTCATCCATCCGTAGGGGGAACTTACATGAGGTCTACTTCCGTTCTGTGCTCAGCGCTGGTTGCGCTGTGTGTGGCATCAGGTTGTAACAACGCGACGATTGGTGGCTCCGATGACGCCGGAACCACCGATGATATGGCGACCAGTTCTGCGCTCTTCGAGGTCCAGCCTGGCAGTCTACAGACGATCACCGTGACCGCCGGTCAGCAGACGCCCACGGTGACGTACTCGGCGACGCTCGATGGCCAACCGTGCTCCTCGGTGTGGAGCGTCGACCGGGGTGACATCGGCTTCATCTCTCCCGGTCCTTCTAGCACTTCGGCTTTTTCTCCGCGTGGCACCGCAGGTGGCCTGGTCACCGTCCGGGCGAGCTGTAGCGGCCTGTCGGTCACCCGCCAAATCCAGGTCAACCTCATCGGCACCCAAAACGGTGCCAACCCGGCGATTCCTGGTCAGGCGGCGCAGATCCCGAAGACCGTCGGCGATCTCACCTCGGGCGGTGGAGTCGGCGGCGTGGGTGGTGAAGGACTCGGCGGAGCGGTCACCGACCCCGCAACGGTGAGCGCCTTGCAGTCGCCGACCTCGACCGGGGCCGCGCAGAACTTCATGTTCCTGTATCCGTATAACGGTACCGTCTGGCCGCGAGGCATCTTGGCCCCACTTCTGATGTGGCGCTCGACGCTGAACGATGTCGACGCGATCAAGATCGAGCTATCGAACGTGAGCGGCTCGTTTACCTGGAGCGGCACCTTCGGTCGGCCCGCGATCCTGGCCACCACCAAGGGGCCGTTTATCCGCCATCCGATTCCGCAAGATGTCTGGGACATGGCGACGAGCAGTGCCGGTGGACGCACGCCCGATGGCAAGCCCGAGAAGCTGACCATCAAGCTGACGGTCGCCAAGGGCGGCGTAGGCTACGGCCCGATCGCCGAGACCTGGACGGTGGCCCCGGCCCGCCTCACCGGCACGATCTATTACCAGTCGTACGGAACGCTGCTGGCCAAGAACCTCGGCGGTGCGGTCGGTGGCGACAAGATGTTTGGTGGCGCGGTGCTGTCGATTCGGGTCGGTGACACCGGACCCAAGCTGCTTGCGGGTGGCAATGGCAACGAATCCCAGTGCCGGACCTGTCACTCGGTGGCCGCCAACGGCTCGCAGCTTGTTACCCAGCGCGGCGACAACTATGGGCTGAGCGCGGGCTACACCATCAAGCCGACGGGCGTGACCGAGCAGGCCCTGACCAACGGTGCAACCTTCCCGGCGATGTACCCAGATGGCTCGCTGGCGCTGTCCCCGACCGGACAGCTTCTCAACCTGCCGACCGCCAACATGTCGCAGGCCGTGACGGGCCTGGCGGCGATCACGTCGAACCTGGGCACCCCGGCGTTTGGTCCAAATGGCAGCCTGCTGGCGGTGAATCCAATGTCCAGCACGTCGATTGCCAACCCGACCCAGAAGCTGGTCGTGATGAACTTTTCGGCTGCGAACCGCACGGTGTCAAACCCGGTGGTGGTGGTCGATAACACCGGCCAACCGGCAGCCAAGCGACCGGGCTGGCCGGCCGTCTTCCCGGATAGCAACTCGGTGATCTTCCACCAGCAGCTTGCGGCGGGTCTGGACGGCAATAACGATGGCGCGCTGTACACCCGCAAGGGGGCGCAGGCCGAGATCGCGTGGACCGGCGTGGGCGATGCCAAGTCGGTGGTCGCGCTCAACCAGCTCAACGGCAAGGACGCCGCCGGAGCCTCGTATCTGCCCAAGCTGCTTGCGCCAAGTACGCTCGCTTGCTCGGCAGACGGTTCCCAGGTGGGCGCAGGCTCGGGCTATGACGTGGATCACAGCACCGATACGGTGACAAACTACGAGCCCACGGTAAACCCGGTCGCTTCGGGGGGCTATGCCTGGGTGGTCTTCACCAGCCGCCGCATGTATGGAAGCGTCGCGGCCATCCCGCCCTATTGCAGCGATCCGCGAGGCGTCGATCTGGTGCAAAACATCACCACCAAGAAGCTGTGGGTTGCGGCGGTCGACGTGAACGGCAAGATCGCCACCGATGCCAGCCACCCCGCCTTCTACCTGCCCGCGCAGGAGATCCTGGCCGGTAACTCGCGTGGCTTCTGGGTGCTCGACCCGTGCAAGTCGGACGGTGCCTCGTGCTTGTCCGGTGACCAGTGCTGCAACGGCTACTGTGAGCCGAGCGGCAGCTCCGGCAACCTGACCTGCTCGAGCACCCCGGCGAACCAGTGCGCCAACGTGCAGGACAAGTGCACCACTGCCGCCAACTGCTGCGACCCCACCAACCTCTGCATCAACGGCTTCTGCACCCAGCCCACGGTCGGCTAGCCCAAAAAACACCATCCCAAGCCAGGTCAGGGTGGTCCTGACCGCCTCCAAACTGGGTAACGAGGAGTTTGGGGGTGGTCTTGACCACCAGGCAACTGGGTAACGAGGAGTTTGGGGGTGGTCCTGACCGCCTCCAAACTGGGTAGCGAGGAGTTTGGGGGTGGTCTTGACCACCAGGCAACTGGGTAACGAGGAGTTTGG
>CALLYL010000876.1 GCA_937859535.1 uncultured Myxococcales bacterium | reverse complement strand
GAGGTTCAGCTCCAGAAGCTTGGCAAGAAGTACGAAGATCCGCGTGATTACTGGTTCGGCGATACCACCCATCTGACGGGCCTGGTTACGACGCAGGACCACTTCGCGATGGAAGGTCGTCCGCTCGTCCAAGAGGCATCGATCAGCAAGTTCCGCAAGCACCCGAACTTCGCTGCCCACGCCGTGCACCACCCGCCACTTTTGGCGCTGTGGGATCCGTACAAGCGGAGCGGCCAGCAGTGGGGCCTGGTGATCGACCTGTCGGCGTGTATTGGCTGCGGCACTTGCACGGTGGCGTGCCAGGCTGAAAACAACGTGCCGGTGGTTGGCAAGGCTCAGGTTCGCAAGGGCCGGGAGATGCACTGGATTCGCATCGACCGCTACTTCACGGCCGAGCCGATCGCGTTTGACAACGGCTCGCACCAGAAGATCGAGTTGGGTGACGAAAACACCCACATGATCCACCAGCCGGTGCCGTGTATGCAGTGTGAAGACGCCCCGTGTGAAAACGTCTGCCCGGTTGCGGCGACGACGCACACGCAGGACGGCCTGAACGACATGGTTTACAACCGCTGTGTCGGTACTCGCTATTGCGCGAACAACTGCCCGTGGAAGGTTCGCCGTTTCAACTATCTCGACTATCGCGGCGATGTTCCCGAGGTCGCGAAGCTGGCGATGAACCCAGATGTCACCGTTCGTTCACGCGGTGTGATCGAGAAGTGCACCTACTGTGTCCAGCGCATCCGTGGCGCTCAGCGCTCGGCCAAGCTCAAAGATACCCAGGGTCGCTCGGACTACGTGCTCGATGGAACGCTGGTGACTGCGTGTCAGCAGGCCTGTCCGGCAGACGCGATCACGTTCGGCGATATCACCGACCAGAAGAGCAAGATATCGTCGGTGCGTCAGAGTCCTCGGCATTACACGATGCTGGAGGAACTGAACGCCAAACCGCGCACGACGTATCTGGCGCGCATTCGCAATCCCAACCCGGCACTGGAAGCCGAGGCGCCTGAAGAAGCGCACGGCGGTGGTCACGCTCCGGCAGGTCATGCACCTGCGGCAGCGGGTCACGCTCCGGCCGGTGAACACAAAACGCACGAGACTGGAGCAAGCCATCCATGAGTGCCGAGAGAAGTGCGGTCGCGGCAGTGCTCGAGCCCGAACCGCTCCTAAACAACAATCCGAGCTTGGCGGCGATCACCAACGTCGTCTGCCGCCCAGTCGAGCTTCCGGTCCAAAAGACCCCGATCGGCTGGATCATCAGCTTTGTGCTCGCACTCAGCCTCCTCGGCCTCTACGGCGCGACGCTGACCTTTCTGGTCGCGACCGGAATTGGCGTGTGGGGCAACAACAACCCCGTCTACTGGGCGTGGGACATCACCAACTTCGTGTGGTGGATCGGTATCGGCCACGCCGGTACGCTGATCTCCGCGATTTTGTTCCTGTTCCGGCAGAAGTGGCGCACTGCCATCAATCGCTTCGCCGAGGCGATGACGGTGTTCGCGGTGCTCTGTGCGCTTCAGTTCCCGCTGTTCCACACCGGTCGCCCGTGGCTGGCCGCGTACTGGCTGCTGCCGCTGCCGAACCAGATGTCGATGTGGCCGAACTTCCGCAGCCCGCTGATGTGGGACGTGTTCGCGGTGTCGACCTACGGACTGGTCTCGGTGCTGTTCTGGTACGTCGGTCTGATTCCTGACCTGGCGACGCTGCGAGACCGCGCTACAAACCGCACCCGTGCGATTCTGTACGGAATCTTCGCGATGGGCTGGCGGGGGAGCAACCGTCACTGGCAACACTACGAGCGTGCGTACCTGATCCTGGCCGGTATTTCGACGCCACTCGTGCTCTCGGTTCACTCGGTCGTGTCGTTCGACTTCGCGACATCGGTGCTGCCGGGCTGGCACGCGACGATCTTCCCGCCGTACTTCGTGGCTGGCGCAGTGTTCTCGGGCTTCGGCCTCGTCATGACGCTGATGGTGCTGGCCCGCGAGTTCTACGGACTCAAAGACCTCGTCACGATGCGCGTCCTTGAGAACATGAACAAGATCATGCTCGTGACGGGCACGATGGTTGGTTACGCGTACGGCATGGAGTTTTTCATGGCCTGGTACGGTGGCAACCCCTACGAGCGCTTCACGTTCATCAACCGCGCCATGGGCCCTTATGCCTGGGCGTACTGGACGATGATTTCGTGCAACGTGATCTCGCCGCAGTTGTTCTGGTTCCGGTTCATCCGGCGCTCGATTCCGCTGATGTTCATCATCTCGATCTTCGTGAACATCGGTATGTGGTTCGAGCGGTTCGTGATCATCGCCACCTCGCTGCACCGTGACTTCACTCCGGCGGCGTGGGGTTACTTCCGACCGACCTGGATCGACGTGAGCATGTACCTGGGCACGTTCGGTCTGTTCTTTACGCTGTTCCTTCTGTTCCTGCGGTTCGTCCCGATGATCGCCATCTCGGAGATCAAGGGTGTGTCGCCTGCGGCTGATCCGCATGCCCACGACACGAGCCACGGCAAGGAGGCTCACTGATGTCTCAGAAGACTGCGGTTACTTTCGAAGACAACGTCTGGGGCGTTGTCGCTGAGTACAAGTCACCGGGCGCACTCCTTGAGGCCGTGAAGGCCGTGCGTCAGGCGGGCTTCTCTGCGATTGACACCTATACGCCGTTCCCGATTCACGGAATGGATCGTGCGATGGGGCTGCGTCCGACCATCCTGCCGTACATGGTTCTGTGCGGCGGTCTGACGGGCGTCGGTTGCGCCATCCTCCTTCAGTGGTGGATGAACGGCTTCGACTATCCCTTCATCATCGGTGGCAAGCCGATCATCTCGTACCAGGCCTACGTGCCGATTGGGTTCGAGTTGATGGTTCTCCTGTCAGCGCTCACGACGGTGTTTGGTCTATTTGCGCTGTGTCGGCTGCCGCAGCCGTACCATCCCCTGTTTACCCATGACCGCTTTGCTCGATTCTCGGATGACGGGTTCTTTCTGGCGATTGAAGCCAAAGACCCGAGCTGGAGTGAGGCCCGCGCCCGGGAAGCGCTGGCCACTGCTGGCGGCACCGAGATCACGGTCGTTCGGGACATTGCGGAGACGTAGGCCCATGAACAGACGCTTTTCCATATCGTCGCTCTCCGTTGTCCTGGCTGCTGGGACGCTGCTGGGTTGCCGCGGCAATCCATCCGAGGAACCGCCCATTCACCTGCAGCGCAACATGTTTACGCAGGACAAGGGCAAGGTTCAGCGCGAAAACACGTTCTTCGAGGATGGTCGTGTCATGCGTCCGCTCGAGGAAGGGACGCTCAGCACCTCCGCTCCGATCGTGAAGACTGCGTACTTCACCGGTAAGGATGACCAAGGCCGTCCGGTCGACAAGTTTCCAGAGCAGGTCACGGTCGATGCCAACCTGCTCAAGCGGGGACAAGAGCGCTTCAACATTTACTGCTCGCCATGTCACGACCGCTCGGGCTCGGGAAATGGAATCGTGATCCAGCGCGCCAACAAGCTCGGGGCGTGGGCAGTGCCTTCGTACTACGAGCAGCGCCTGCTCGATACGCCCGTTGGTGACATCTTTTCGACGATCACCAATGGCAAGAACACGATGAAGTCCTACGCCTATCAGGTTCCGGTTGCGGACCGCTGGGCCATCGTGGCGTATGTCCGGGCTCTGCAGCGCAGCCAAGGACTGAAGGTAGAGCAGCTCACTGCTGAGCAGAGGGGCCAACTCAAATGAGCGCAATGCATACCGATCTGTCTGCCGCGCGGCTGCAGATTCCCGCAGGAGTCGCCAATCGTTGGGCGATGATCTTCGGCGGAATCGGGCTGCTCGGGCTTGCCGCCACCGCATCGGGTTTCTTTTCTGAAGCAACCCGTGTCGAGGCGCTCAGCGCCTACTTGGTGGCGTTCTTCTACGTCCTGACGCTTGGCGTCGGTTCGATGTTCTTTGCGGCGCTCCAGCACCTGGTGGGCGCACGCTGGAGCGTCGTACCCCGTCGGATTGCCGAAAACTACGGCTCGTTTACGCCGTGGATTGCTCTTCTGTTCATCCCGATTGCGGTGTTCGCCAAGGACATCCTGCCGTGGATGAACATCGAGGGCATCAAGAACGAGGAATACCGTACGGCGGTGACGCTGGCGATGGAGTCGAAGACCTGGTACCTGACGGTGCCGTTCTTCTACGGTCGCGCTGCGTTCTACCTGGTGTTCTGGGCACTGGCGGGTTTGTTCTACTACCGCAAATCTGTCGAGGTCGACACGAGCGGTGATGCACAGACGATCCTCCAGATGCGGAAGGTTGCGCCGCCGGTTGTGATTCTGTTCGGCCTGACGCTGAGCTTTTCGGCGTTCGATTGGCTGATGGGCGTCGATCCGACCTGGGCCACCACGATGTTCGGCGTCTATGCCTTCGCAGGTACGATTCTGTCGACGCTCGGGCTGATTGCCGCGACCGCCCGCACGCTGCATGGCTACGGCTATATGGAAGGCGTCATTACCGACGAGCACTTCCATGACCTCGGCAAGCTGATGTTCGGCTTCACGGTGTTCTGGGCGTACATCGCGTACTCGATGTTCATGCTGATCTGGTACGCCAGCTTGCCCGAAGAGACCGTGTGGTATCGCAAGCACTGGGAGAACGGCTGGTCAACACTGACCTGGACGCTCATCCTGCTGCACTTCCTGTTGCCATTCTTCGGTCTGCTGGCACGAACCGCCAAGCGACACCCGACGATTCTGAAGGCGATTGGCGCATTGCTGGTCGTGATGCACTGGGTTGATCTGTACTGGCTGGTCATGCCGCTGTTCCGCGAGCACATGGCGTTTAGCTGGTACGACTTTGCAGCCGTGCTAGGAACCGCTGGTCTGTTCTTCGGAGTGGCGGCTCGCACCTTCGGCAAGGCTGCCTTGGTTCCGGTCAAGGATCCGTTCCTGGCGGATTCGATGGGGTATGAAAATGGCTGATCAAGAGCACGGCCACGGCGAAGTGGCAGTCGATGAGCAGCAGCCACCCAACCTCCAGTTGGTGATGTGGGGTGTCGTGCTGTGCGTGATCTTCTTTGGGACAGCGCTTTTGTTCAACTCGTTGTTCATTCGCTACTCCGAGAAGCTCATCAACGAGCGCAACCTGGGCGTCAACGAGCCAGAGCTGCTGAACCTGCGCATTCTGGAAGAGAAGCGTTTGCTCAGCTACGGCTACATTGACCAGGCGAAGGGCATCGTTCACATCCCCGTGCAAGAGGGGATGAAGAAGGTCATCGAGGAAAACAAGAGATGAGCCATCTGTCCCAAGCGCTCATCGTTGGCTTGTTCGTAACGTCGCTGGGCGTGGTTTGCCCAGCGCGTGCCGAGCAAGAGGTGCCAAAGGAACTCCAAGGCATCGCCATCGATGGAACGCTCGGGGCAAAGGTTCCGCTCGACATTCCTTTTGTGGATCAGTCTGGCAGGCAGGTGAAGCTACGGGACTACTTTGTCAGCGGTCGTCCGGTGATCTTGGCCTTGGCGTACTACAGTTGTCCGACGCTCTGTTCGCTGGTTCTCAATGGACTGGCCGACGGCATGAGACCGCTACAGTTTACGCTGGGCAAAGAGTACCAGGTCGTCACGCTGAGCATTGACCCGCACGAAAAGCCGAGTCTGGCTGCGGCCAAACGGCAAGCCTATTTGCAGAGCTTGCACAGGCCGGTGGCGGACGACAGCCGAGACTGGCCCTTTCTCTCTGGTTCGGAACAGGACATCGCCAAGGTCGCTGCGGCCGTCGGCTTTCATTATCGTTGGGATGAAGAAGGTAAGCAGTGGGCTCACGCCGCTGGGATCTTCGTGCTGACCCCATCTGGTTGGCTGTCGCAGATCCTGTACGGAATCACGTTCACGCAGCGTGATCTGCGGCTGGCGCTGGTCGAAGCCTCGCTGGGTGGAATCGGCAGCCCGCTCGATAAGCTGCTGCTGTGGTGTTTCCACTATGACCCGAAAGAGCGTCGCTACTCGCTGGCGGCCATTGCGCTGGTGCGGGCCGGTGGCGTCCTCACGATGATGGTCTTGGGAGCGTTCCTTATTACCGCGTGGCGGAGAGATCGCCGCGCTCGGGTGAACGGATGATACAGCCAAACACAGAAGTTGCTTATGGGCTACCAGCCCAGGCATCCACGCTGGCAGGAGCGTACGACACGCTCTTCTTGTCGCTGACCGCGCTCTGCTTGTTCTGCCTCGTGCTGATCGCGGGTGCAGGCATCTACTTTGTGGTTCGCTATCGCTATCGCGGTGGTGAGCACCAGGTCGTCGAGATTTCGCACAACACCACGCTGGAAGTCCTGTGGAGCGTCATCCCGCTGTTCGTGGTGATGGGGCTCTTTGTATGGGGCTTCAAGAACTACATGGATCAGCTTGTCCCGCCGAAGGATGCGCTCGAGATTCGTGTGACCGGCAAGAAGTGGAAGTGGACGTTCGAGTATCCGAACGGTGCCCAGAGTGCGGACGAGATGGCGGTTCCCATCAACAAGCCGGTCAAGCTCATCATTACGTCGAACGACGTGCTCCACAGCTTCTTTGTGCCGAGCTTCCGCATGAAGATGGACGCGGTACCGAATAAGTACAACGTCATGTGGTTCAACGCGACGCTCGAAGGCCCGCAGCAGGTGTTCTGCGCGGAGTACTGCGGTACCGACCACTCGAATATGACCGCCAAGGTCAAGGTGATGCAGCCGGACGCCTACCAGAAGTGGCTCGACGCGCATGCACCGGTGAATGACTCCGACCCGATTGCGCACGGCAAGTCGTTGTTCGAGATCAAAGGTGGCTGCAATGCTTGTCATGCCGTAAAGAGTGCAGCGGAGCAGCCGCAGCCAACGATTGGTCCGCGCCTCTATCAACTCTTTGGTCGTAAAGAGAAGATTCAAGGCCAGGGCGAAGTTACCGTCGACGACAACTACATTCGTGAGTCGATAGAGAACCCGATGGCCAAGATCGTAGAGGGCTTTGCCCCCGCGATGCCTCCCTTCAAGGGACGCTTCAGCGACAAGGAGCTTGGCCACCTAATCGACTACCTAAAGAGTCTGAAGTAATCGAGGTTCAGTCATGACCCAATACACCCCCAGTTCTTCTGAACCCGGACAGCGTCCTCCGAACTTTTGGAATGCCTCTCACGGCATCGGCTCGTGGCTGTTTACGCTGGATCACAAGCGCATCGGCGTGATGTACCTGGCGTTTGTGTGGGCGGCCTTCCTGCTTGGCGGAGTCTTCGCCCTGCTGGTTCGCACTGAGCTGCTCACCGCAGGCAAGACCATCGTTGACCCGGATACCTACAACCAGCTCTTCACCCTGCACGGCGCGGTGATGGTCTTCCTGGTGATCATCCCGTCGATTCCGGCGTCGCTTGGCAACATCATCCTGCCGCTTCAGCTCGGAGCCAAGGACGTCGCCTTCCCACGCGTCAACCTGGCGAGCTTTTACATCTACGTCATCGGTGCGCTGATCGCGCTGTACTCGATCTTTAGCGGTGCCGTGGACACTGGCTGGACCTTCTATACCCCGTATTCGACGACGACCAATGCGAGCGTCTCGACGATGGTGCTGGCGGCGTTCATCCTGGGCTTTTCCTCGATCTTCACGGGACTGAACTTCATCGCCACGGTGCATCGGCTGCGCGCTCCCGGCATGACCTTCTTCCGCATGCCGCTGTTTGTCTGGGCGCTGTACGCCACCGCGATCATTCAGATCCTGGCGACCCCGGTGCTCGGCATCACGCTCCTGTTGCTGATCGCAGAGCGCGTCCTCCACGTCGGTATCTTTGATCCGGCGCTCGGTGGCGACCCGGTTCTGTTCCAGCACTTCTTTTGGTTCTACAGCCACCCGGCGGTCTACATCATGATCGTTCCGGGCTTCGGCGTGATCTCCGACCTGATCAGCACGTTTTCGCGCAAGGCCATCTTCGGCTACCGCGCCATCGCGCTGTCCTCGCTCGGTATCGCCATCGTCGGCTTCCTGGTCTGGGGACACCACATGTTCACCTCGGGTCAGTCCGAGCTGGCCGGCATGATCTTTTCGGGTCTGACGTTCCTCATCGCGATTCCGACCGCCATCAAGATCCTCAACTGGATCGCCACGCTCTATAAGGGCTCGATCGTCCTGCGCACCCCGATGTGGTACGCGCTCGGCTTCCTGTGGCTGTTCCTGATTGGTGGTCTGACGGGTCTGTACCTGGCGACGATGTCGATCGACCTGCACCTGCACGACACCTACTTCGTCGTCGCGCACTTCCACTACGTCATGATGGGCGGCACCATGTTCGCCTTCATCGGTGGGCTGCACTACTGGTGGCCGAAGTTTACCGGGAAGATGTTCAGCGAGAAGCTGGGCAACTGGGCCTGTGCGTTCGCGTTCATCGGCTTCAACGTGACGTTCGGCTCGCAGTTCTTCCTGGGCGTCGCTGGCATGCCCCGTCGCTACTACAACTACCTGCCGCAGTACGAGCCGCTGCATCAAGTCTCGACGATTGGTTCGTACATCCTCGGCTTTGGGTTCTTCCTGACCCTGGTCTGTCTGCTGCGCTCGCTGAAAAATGGAGAGGCCGCTGGGGACAATCCGTGGGGAGCGACCACGTTGGAGTGGACGGCTGCGTCGCCGCCTCCGCTCGAGAACTTTGCTGGCCAGCCAACCGTGGATCGTGGTCCGTATGATCGCACTCCCGGTGGTGGTCATTAATCGCTTGGAAACTTCTGCGAGCCGCAAGGAGCATTTATGAGCAATCCGGCCCGTACTTATCATCACGCGCACCATTTCCCCTCGGCACGCGACGAGTCGGAAACGGCCAAGCTCGGGATGTGGCTCTTCCTGGCCACCGAGATCCTGCTGTTCTCGGGGCTGTTCATGGCATACGCCTCGTATCGCTATACCCACGCCGAGATGTTCAAGACCGTTCACCAGCTCCTCGATTGGAAGCTGGGTGCGGTGAACACCATGGTTCTTATCTTTTCCTCGCTGACGATGGCGTTGGCGGTGCGATCGACCCAGCTCAACAAGCAGGCCCAAACCGTCGGTTTGCTGGCGGTGACGCTGCTGTGCGGCGCGGCCTTCTTGGTCGTGAAGTACTTCGAGTACTCGCACAAGTTTCATCTGGGCACGCTGCCGGGTGCGGGACCGCTTGGGCACTGGAATCCTGACTACGCTGCACTCGCGGGCGAGCACGGAGCGGAGTTCGCCGCGAAGCTCAAGAGCCTCGACTCGCCGCACATCTTCATTGGTATCTACTTCCTGATGACCGGACTTCACGGTCTGCACGTTGTCATCGGAATGATTGCCATCACCTGGGCGCTGCTGCGTGCGATGCGCGGTGACTTCAGCTCGAAGTACTTCTTCCCGGTCGAGAACGTCGGTCTGTACTGGCACCTTGTCGACTTGATCTGGATCTACCTGTTCCCGCTCCTTTACTTGGTGGGGTAAGTCATGACGCAGGCACACACAAACCACAACGACGACGGCGACCACGCTCACGATGAGCCGCACATCCTGCCGCTCAGCACCTATTTCGGTGTGTGGGGGGCGCTGGTCGTGCTCACCGCGTTTACTGTCGCAGTTTCGCGCTTTGACTTTGGCAGCGCCAACACCATCGTTGCGATGATCGTTGCGACGATCAAGGCGACGCTGGTCGCGCTGTTCTTCATGCACCTGCTCTACGACAACAAGCTCAACTTGGTCATCCTGATGGCCAGCTTTTTGTTCGTGGCGATCTTCTTCACACCGACGCTGATCGACCTGAGTTCGCGTGGCATGCTTGATTCGATCAAGACCCGCGAAGGCTACAAGCAGATGAACCTCAAGCCGTCGACCCTTCCGGAGCCGCCGGTGGTTGAGGTGGCTCCAGCCCCCGCTGCCGCACCGGCTCCCGCTGTTGAGCACACGACTCCGAGCGCCGCGCCTGCTGCTGCCGCACCGGCTGCCGCCGCACCGGCCCCCGTTGCCGCGCCTGCTGCTGCCGCGCCCGCTGCCAAGCC
>CALLYL010000875.1 GCA_937859535.1 uncultured Myxococcales bacterium | reverse complement strand
TTTCGATTTTTCTTGCATCAGTTCGCTAGGTCTGATTGTCTCTTTTTCGGAAGTGACCGAGTGCCGCGCCAACGGCACTCGGTCGTGTTCGTCGGGATGGAACCCCAACAGAACGAGGCGCAGCGTATCCGCTGGGGGCCTATGGATCAAGTCTGCGCGGAATCTGAGGACCGCTGTGTGTTCTCCTGTGGACTGGCTACCGTCGGTAATGGCCAGTGGAATTGCCTTTTGTGGCTTCTCGCTGGCCTGGTATCGGATGAGGCTGCTAGAGCGGCAAGTCGCGTCGCTCCGGCAGCTTCATCACTGGGACTATCAGACAGGACTGCGCTCGGGACGGCTGTTTGAGGACGACGCCGAGCTGATTTGCCGCAGCCCATCACCGATCGCGCTGCTGCTCATCGACTTGGACAACTTTGCCGCGCACAACCGGAACGGCTACCGCGAGGGAGGCGATACGAAGCTGCTGCAAGCGGCGCGGACGATCTCCACGGAGCTGCATCGCAAGGCCGATCGGATCTATCGGCTGCACTGTGCAGGTGACGAATTTCTGGTCTTGCTGACGCCAGAGAGCGACGGCGAGGCGTTCCTTCAGGCGGAGCGGGTCCGACGGGCGTTGTCCTCGGCGGGGCTGCCTGCCTGCATCGGGATTGCCTACGCGCCTGGCTCGACGCACCGCGACCCGAAACAACTACTGCGGCTCGCGACGACCAACAAGGACGCGGCGAAGAAGCTGCCCGGCAAAAACGCGCTATATCCGCCGCGAGAGCCGCCACCTTCCGCCGTTCCGGCTGCCATCCCGCCCGAGCGTGTGGGCCTGGTAGCTCTGCCTCATTCAGTCAGGAGTGTGTCGTGATGGCGGACAGCCCTGACGACGAATGCCTCAAGTGCCACGAATCGAAGCGGCATGAGGCCGATCGCGAGTTGGCTCGCACGCTCGACGTAATGACCGAGCTAGATCGAGTCTCGAAGGATCTGCGAACGACGCTAGAGCGAATCGAGCACTTGGCCGCGCTGATGAGGCGTCCGCTGTGACGAGGGCTGAGATGGTGACGCGCTGTCCGGCATGCGGATCACTGGCGGTAAGGCCCCGCGCCGCTGCTGGCCGCACGCGCAGCTACAAGGTGTTTCCGCTGCTGCCTCTGCCCGACGACTTGTTGATCCCGACGTGCCGGACTTGCCGATCCGAGTGGCTCGATACCGAAACCCAGCGACGACTCGGAGAGGCGCTGCGGAATTCCTTCGAGGCGCTGCTTCGTCACATGGCGTGGCGCGAGATCGAGCGCCTGTCGCTGCACCTATCGCTGAGACGGCTGGAGCGGCTGCTCGGGCTGGCACAGGGCTACCTGTCGCGACTGTCGGCGGGCGACGGGAATCCAAGCGTGCAGCTTGTCTTGCTACTGCGCATCGTGGCCGACGGTGCGCCCGAGATTCTTACAACGATTGACCGCTTCTGGGCACTGGCCCCGACCGAGGAGGAACTAGGGATGGTCCAAGAGAAAACCAAGCAACACCGAGGCTTCGCCGCCATGGATCGCGAGGCGCACCGAGAACTGGCCCGTAGCGGCGGCAAGGCAGCCCATGAGTACGGCCTCGCGCACGCCTTCGACACGGACACCGCTCGCGAGGCAGGAAGAAAGGGCGGAGCGACAACGGCCCAAAATCGCGTGCATCAAGCGACTGCGGGACGTCGTGGCGGACTGAGTTTGCGCACCAAGCTTCAGATCGTGAGGCGGGCCGATGATGTGCTGACGGACGAAGATCGCCGAGCCGCGAATCTGGCGCGGCAAGCGCTCAAGAAGCTGCCGGTGCCGAACCGTCGAGAGCTGGCGAGACTCCTCGGGCTGTCAAAGGTGATGCTGCGTCAGCTCATCAAGGGTGACGAGATCCCAGCGAGGCCGCTCATCGCGCTGATCTTGCTGCTGAGCAAGCACCCGGAGGTGATTCCGTCGCTCTCGTCCCTGTGGACGCAGCTTGACTCCCCGGTCCTGCCTGACCAGGGCACCGCCGAGGCCGTCTCATGCCGAAGCGACTGCTGACCTTGCGGGCCATCCACATCGTTACGACGGTCGAGCGTCGGCCCGGCGTCACGGGCTACGACATCACGACGAAAGCCACCGCTCACACCAACGGGGCGGAGGTCGAGCTGCCCAGCTCACCGGACTGCTCCTTCATTCATGACCCGCTCGGTCTGTCTCAGCTCTCGATAACCGTCTCCCTCGCTCCGCTGCGCGACGAGAAGCGCTAGCCCGCGACCCCAATCAATCCACACAAGGACATCAGTCATGAACGCGATGAATGACCTGTATCACGCACCGCGCAGCAGCTTACAGCGGAAGCTGATACGCAAAAAAGCCAAGAAATCTACACAAGTAGATGAAGCGCCAGAGGTTCCAAAGGTACTTGGTCCTTATTCTAATAAGGATAAGTGGCGACTTGTGGTCAAAAGTGGAGCCAAGAGAAAGGCCCTGGTGTTCGATACGCTCGATCAAGCACAGACGGCAAAGGAAAATCTCATCGCCAGCTTTGGTGAGGTGGCCAAGCTCACCGTTTATGATCTGCTGGAGCAGTTTATCGAGTATAAGCGACAGCGAGGATGTATAGAGCGTTCACTGCTCAACACTCGCCACATCATCTTGCGCATCGTGCCAAAGCTGAATCGACCGGCGGCAATATCGCCAGAGAAGGCTGAGGAACTCTACCTCACGGCGACTGGCAAATATGCGGTGGTGTCGCACGCGATGGGGCTGCGGTTCGTGAAGTCGATGTATCGCTTCGCCATCAGAAGGAAGCTCGTCGATAAGAATCCGTTCGAGGACGTGCAGGCCGTCGGTAGAGCGAACAAGGGTAAGCTCCAGCTTCGCACCGATGAGGCCAAGCGACTGACCGACTTTCTGACGGAGCAGGCCGCTGCGGGGGATTGGCGAGCGCTGGCGCTACTGACGCAGCTTTTCCTCGGTCTGCGAAGTAGTGAGGTGCTCAAGCTCAAAAAACGCGACCTGGACTGCGATGCGAGTGTGATTGTGGTCGACGGAACGAAGACCAAGAACGCCAAGCGTCGTCTTGCGCTCGACGCGCCGATCGTGAGGGAACTTCTGCGTCGTCACTCCGAGCCGATGAAACCTCAGAGCTTGCTGTTCTCTCTCGATGGCTCGAAGGTGCTCACTGCGACGACACTA
>CALLYL010000874.1 GCA_937859535.1 uncultured Myxococcales bacterium | reverse complement strand
TGCTGCTGCCGCGCCCGCTGCCAAGCCTGCTGTCGTCCCAGCCAAGCCGGTCGTGCCCGCTGCCGCGCCCGCGCCCGTTCACTAGCCTTCGCGCTCTGCCGCTCCTCCTGCTTTCTCCTTCTGCGATTCTGCTCTGTTGGACCGCTCGCCAAGGCGTAGGTCTTGGCGCTGGTCATGCGCTTCGTCTTGCCAACCGACAAACAGTGAGGCGTCGCTGCCCCGTGCCGCCAGCTCCGCACGAGCCGCAGCCAGCGCATCGTCGAGCAGCGCGAGGTCTGCGCGTGGATGCTCCGGGTGCATTCGCAAGGATCGCTGCGATGGATAGAACGGGTGGATGTTGAAATCGAGCGGGAGCTGGTAGCGCTGTGCCAGATCCAAAGAATAGGAAATTCCCGTCAGCAGGTCGTCGATGGCCGCTTCGTTTCGTCGTCCCGGTGGCCCAAATACCAGGCTGATCCATAGCCCCAAGTTGTCGCCGCTGGCTGCAATCTCGGCCACCGCCCGCTCGACCGCCTCGCGAGGCATCCGCTTGTTGAGGTAGATCAGCCGTACCTCGTCATCCGCAGACTCCAGCCCAACGATGACGCGCAGCGCCACTTGGGACGGCAGGCGTTTGCGCAATTCGGCGAGTCTGTCCCGACGGACAAAGACCTCGCGAGTATCGAGCGATAACATGTGCAGCGAAGGAAGTTGTGCGGCCCAATCGACAATTCCGCAGAGCGCCGTTTCCGACATTTCACGCGGGTTGAGCAGCGAGCCGCTGTTGTACAGCACAAGGTGCCGAACCATCGGGAGCTCACGACGGTAGTGATACGCAAACCACTGCAACCGGAGAGCATGCTCCAACGCGGACACGGCTTGACCTTCACCCGCACCAATGTCGCAGTGGCTGCATTCGCTGCGTCGATGGTAGGGACACGCGCCGTCTTTGGCTTCGTTGCCGAAGACCAGCGCCAGCCGTGTCCCGTAGTGGTCCTGGGTGGGCTCAAACCGCAGCGCTGCCGCTGGTGCATGTCTGGGCTCCGGTTCGCCGGGTCTGACCACGAGGTGATCATCGACAAGTAGCGCATCGAGCCCGCAGTCGGCGACAAGCCGGAGGGCTTGCTCGGGCGACTCGACGATCGGCTCCTGCACGTTGAGCGAGGTATTGAGCACCATCGGCACCCCGCTGCGCAGAAAGAACCGTTCGAGGAGTCGTCGCCACGGCGATCCATCCTTCGCAACAAGCTGGGGACGGGTGGTTCCGTCTTTGTGGACCACCGCTGGAATGTGCGCCGCTTGTTCAGGACGAACCGGTACCGCAGCCAGCATGAACCGAGTCAGCGGCCGCGCAGCGGGAGGCAGCGACAACCAGAGCTCGGCTTGTTCGGCAAGAATGGCTGGACCAAATGGTCGAAACGTCTCGCGATGCTTGATGTGAACGTTCAGGTGGTCGCGCATCTCGGGCCGTCGTGGGTCTGCCACCATCGAGCGACCGCCGAGCGCTCGGGGCCCTGCCTCGCCGCGATCGGATGCGTACCAGCCAACCACCTCGCCTCGGGCCAGCCGCTCTGCCGCTTCTTCGGCCGGGTCCAAGACTCGCAGAGTCGACAGCGAGGTCTTGTTGATGCACGCCACAACCTCTGGGTGAGACCGCTTCGGTCCAAGTCGCGCCGTGGTCTGTCGCCAACGCGGAGACGCCAGGTGCATGCGATGATGCAGCAGCAGCGCGGCCCCAAGCGCAGTTCCGGCATCGTTGGCTGCGGGCTGGGCAAAGATTTCCTCGAACAGGCCGGTGCTGGCGAGCCGACCGTTGGCGGCACAGTTGAGCGCCACGCCTCCTGCCAAGCACAGCTTCGGACTCCCGGTGACTCGCTGGAGCCAGCCCGCCAGGTGAATCAGCACCTCCTCGGTTCGTTTCTGGAGCGCTGCCGCCAGATCCGCTCCCGCCTGTTCGATTGGTTGTCCGGGCCGAACCAGCGCTTCCGGTACCTCACGCGCTACCCAGCCCGGGCCATCCTCACGAAAGCGCAACTTGCTGCCATCGACCGTGAATGCGCCACCGTCCCCCAACGTGACCCGCTCTGCCAGAAGTGCGGCATATCGTGTCGGATCGCCATGCGCTGCCAGCCCCATCACTTTGGTGGCACCGTACGGCCCAAAACCCAAGCCCTCGGAGACCGCTTCCCACAGCAGTCCAAGCGAGTGCGGATACTGCATGGTCTGTAACACCTGAAGGGAATCGCCGTCCCCTTTGCCGAGCCAGGTGGTGTCATGCTCACCGATGCCATCGACCGCCATCACCGCAGCGCTGGAAAAGGGCGAAGGCAGAAACGCACTTGCGGCGTGGGCCAGGTGGTGTGGCAGATGGTGAAAGCGAAAGCGTGCGCGCTGTCCGGCGTGGGCTCGAATCAGTCCCTCAATTGACAGGACATCGGCGACAAAGCGGCGCTCGCCGGCTTCGCTGCTCCAGCTTGCGGACTCCGGGTGAGGATCGCTGCCGATGTTGCGCAGTCGTTCCTCCGGCACAAACGGATACGCGATGTGGTCGACCGCTGCGAAGTCGAGTCCTGCGTCCGCCAAACAGTGTTCGGCTGCACGAATCGGCCACTCGGCTCCGTTGTCGATCCGGGCTGCTTTGCCATGACGAACTCGGCTCAGCCGCTCTTCTTCGATCATACAGGTGACGACGCCGTCTAGGACCAGACACGCCGCCAGTTCGTGATAGGGACCGGACAAGCCAAGGATGACGCTACGCATGCGCGGCACTGTAGCGTTTCGTCCGCAGGAATTTGCATCAGGAGTAGTAGGACGCTGGCTTACGGCGCTGTGTAGGTGAAGCACCTTCCCAGGGAGTGAAGGACCGCGATTCCATCGCGAACACGCCTGAGACAATGCGATACCATGGTCAGATGTTGGGGTGGACAAAGAGGCTGTTTGCTCTGCTCGTCTTGGTGGTACTGACGCAGTGGCCCGGCAGTGGGAGAGGGGAAGGGGGCGGCGGCGGGTCAGCTCCTGATCGCGATCTGGAAGAGCGCCTGAAGCTCGTAACGGTGCCAGGCGCGCACTTTCGATTCCTGCCGCCTCAGGAAATTGGTACGGAGTCACGAGCAGCGGAGTCGTTGCAGCCGGTACCCTGTTCGGTTCCTGCGGCGGGACTGTGTGATATTAACTGGCTGAGCGCACCGACTCGCTGGGAATCGACGTTTGTGGGTTCACCCGCCGAGCTTGCTGCGCTGCCGCTGGAACAGGTTCTGCTGCGGACGCAGAGTGGTCGACCCCTTCTCATCGCTGCGGCGGGTGAAGTGGTGGTGATGATGGATCTCCGCGCTGGCGATGTGTCCCGGCCGGGAGCGCGGATTCGTCAGTGGCCATACTTCAACTACCTGCTGTATGTGGCGGCGTGCCGGGCTACGAATCAGACTCCGCTCGGGTTTGCCGCGTGGCAGCATGGACCCCTTTTGTGGGTGCAACAGCCGCTGCTGTGGCTGGTCCTTTCGGTGGGATTGTGGCTGCTGTGCGGAACGCTGTTTTTGCTGGGAAGGAGTCCGCGACCGCTGTGGACTACCTGGAGTCTGCGCTGGGTTTCGGCGCTCCATTGCGCTGCCCAGAGTCCTTCCAAGAGTGAAACAGAGCTACAGGCAGAGAAGAACGATCCCGGCTCCCAAGCGGGCTGGAATGAGGTCGGCTTTACCAGGCCACTATCAGGACTTTTGACCCTGCTCGGTGCGATGTTCTTGCTGATCGGTCCCTACTTTGCGCTTCAGTCCTATTTGTCTGGTTCTGTTCAGCCATTTCCCGAGGCAGATGGACTGTGGAAGAACACCGGCGATACGCTGTTTATTGTGTGGTTGACCTTTGATATGGGCACCCAGACCGCGCTGGTGAAATACTTCGCGGAGCATCGCCCAGCCGCACCCGAGGAGGCGCTCAAAGACGTCCAATTCTATGTCTGGTGGCAGATCATGGCCCGCACGGTGGAAGCGACCCTGCTGATTGGGGTGGCACTGCGGATTCTGCCGCACA